>NZ_JANSIQ010000021.1:71906-130505 GCF_047502685.1 Synechococcus sp. OH20
AGAGGGGCCGGGGGTGAGGGTCATCCCTCAGGGAGAGGGGCCGGGGGTGAGGGTCATCCCTCAGGGAGAGGGGCCGGGGGTGAGGGTCGTCCCTCAGGGAGAGGGGCCGGGGGTGAGGAATCTGTCTCAATCCAGTCATTTCGAGATCTCCTCCCCCCAAGGGCCGCTCTCATAGTAGGCGGCCAGCCTCTCCGGGTCGGGCTGAGTGAGCAAGCTCACCCCCACCAGCACCGCCGTGCCGACAACCACCGCCGGGATCACCGGCAGCCAGCCCCCCGTCCAGGCTTGGGGCAACAGGCCCGCCAGCCAGCCCAAGGTGAGACCGCTGGAAACCAAAGCTCCGGCTACGGCCCCGGCGCGGGTAGCCCGCTTCCAGTACAGGCCGGCAATCAAGAGGGGAAAGAGCATGGCGTTGCCCTGAAAGCTCCAGGTGGCAATCTGGGCGATGAGCCCCGGTGGCCTGACGGCAATGGCAAAGGAGACCAACCCAATCCCCAACACCACCCAGCGGCCCAACAGCTCCTCCTGGTGCGGAGAAAGCTGGCGCTTGAGCAAGGTAACCACCAGATCCCGGGTAACCAGGGAGCTGGCAGTTAGCAGTTGCGAGTCCGCCGTAGACATCAAAGCCGCCAGCGCCGCTGTAATCACCACTGCCGCCACGCCGCTGGGCAGGGTCTGCAACATCAGCGGCATGATCTGATCCGGCTGCTGCAGGTCAGGAAAAGCCAGCCGACCCCAGACGCCAATGAGGGCTGCTGGGAAGAACACCAGTAGAATCAGCAGCGGCCAGACCACCATCAGGGTCTGAAAGGGACGGGCACTTTTGGCCATGTAGAAGCGCTGAAAAAATTGGGGAAAAAGGGGCGTGGCCATCAAAAACAGCAGTTGGTTGCCAAGCAGGGTCTGCCAGCTCCAGCGCCCCTGGGGGCCGGGCAAGCTCAGCCAGGGATCCAACTGGCTACTGGCCTCTTGGCCCCAACTCAAGGCCACGGCCACAAAGGCCACTCCCATCCCCACAACCAAGATGATCCCCTGCACCACGTCCGTCCAGACCACCGCCTGGGAGCCGCCGAAGAGGACATAGCCCAGGATGACCAGCGCCACCCCCACCGCCAGGGGCCAATAGGGGATCCCTTCCCCCAAAACGGCAGCCAGGGTGCGCGCCCCGCCGATGATCTGGATGCTGATGTAGGGGGCGGTAAACGTCAGGGCGCTTAGGCAATAGAGCAGGGCCAGGAGAGGGCTGTTGAAGCGGTGGCCAAAAAACTCCGAGGGGGTGATGAACCCAAAGTGGCGGGCCGCCAGCCACACCCGGTAGCCCACCCCAAAAAACAGCCCTGAGATCAGCGCCGTGGTGACCCCCACGGCCAAAAAAATCCCCAGGCCGTGGGTGTAGGCATCCGCCGGCACCCCGAGGAAGGTAAAGGCGCTGAGCAGCGTCGCCAGCGTGGTCAAGGTCAAGGCCAGGGATCCCAGCCCCCGCCCTGCCAGGAAATAGCTGACCGGATCCTGGCCGCTGCGGCGGTAGCTCCACCAACCAATGGCCGCCAGCAGCAGCAAGTACACCCCCACCACACCCAAACTCAAAACCGTGTCACTCATCTCCAGCCCTGGGCCAGCAAGTTCGCACAAAGTAGAAGTTCAGGGGCACCAACAGCAGCACCGCCAACCCTGCTCCCCAGTACCAAGCCGGGATCCCCAATAGCTGCGGCTGGGCCGAGCGGGATCCCACCCAGGTCAACAGCCACAGCAGCGGATAGATCCCCCACACCCAAGCCTGGCGCCCTTGTCCAAACCGCAATGGCCTTGCCGCCTGAGAACCACCAGCAGGATCCAACCCTAACATTTACTTATCTCCTGCTTTTTTGCTGACCATTACTTAAGGTACAGCCACTGTTGGGGGGAGCTGAACTTGTCTTTCTCTATTTCCGATCCTGCCGGCAAAAGGGAAGCTGGGGGCGAACGAGAGCGGCCCTACTGGCTGGCTTGGGCGCGGATTAGAGGGATCGGCCCCCATCGCCTCAAGCGGCTGGCGGAGTTCTTTGGATCCTTGGAACAGGCCTGGCAGGCGGACGTCCCGGCCCTGCTGCAGGCAGAGGGCATTGGCCCCACCCTGGCAGAAACGATTGCCTCTTCCCGTCCTGGCCTCGACCCTGGGGAGATCCTGGAGCAAACCCAAAAGCCGGGGATCCCCTTCCTAACCCCTGCGGATCCCGGCTATCCGCCCTTGTTGTGGGAGCTGCCGGATCCACCGCCCCTTCTCTACGTCTTAGGAGAATGCCCCGACTGGCAGCAGCCGGCCATCGCTATTGTCGGCACCCGCGCCCCCACCCCCTACGGTCAGCAGTGGACCCAGAAAGTCAGCGCCGCCCTGGCGGAAGCTGGCTGCATGGTGGTGTCGGGACTGGCCACCGGGATCGACGGCATTGCCCACCAAGCCTGCCTGGAGGCAGGCGGCAAGACGGTGGCCGTGGTGGGAACTGGGGTGGATCAGGTTTACCCCGCCCACCATCGCGCTCTCTACCGGCGCATCCTGGAACAAGGGGCCGTCCTCAGCGAATATCCCCCCGGCACGCCGCCGGCCAAGGAGCACTTTCCCCAGCGCAACCGCATTATCGCCGGCCTCTGTCGCGCCACCCTGGTGATGGAGGCCCCAGAGCGCTCAGGGGCGCTGATTACCGCTCACCTGGCCAACCAATACGGGCGGGAGGTGTATGCCCTGCCGGGGAATATCGACACGGCAGCGGCCCGCGGCTGTCTGCACCTCATCCGCAGTGGTGCAGCGATGATCCTGGGGATCGAGGAGCTGCTCCAAGAGCTGGGCTTAGTTCAGGGATCCCCTCTCCCAGACCAACCCTTGTCCGCCGGCCCCAGGGATCCGCAGCAGCAGCTTCTCTGGCAGGTCCTGGGCAACGACATCCTCAGCCTCGATGCCCTGGCTCAGGCCACCCAGATGGACATTGCCACCCTCTCCAGCACCCTGCTGCTTATGGAACTGGAGGGCTGGCTGGTGCAACTGCCGGGGATGCGCTACCAGCGGGCTCGCTGAGGTTGGATCCCTGCACCGCTTCCCCGATGGGAGCCCGGCATGTGGGATCCTCGTAGCGAGGGTTGTTGACATGGGTGCTGACGGGATAGGCGGCCATGGCCTCTGCCGGGTAGGGGCGAAGCAAGGGCAGGAGCCGCGCCGGATCCCGCACCTGCGGATCCAGCCAGAGGTCGTAATCGTCTTCTAGCAAAATGGCCGGCATCCGCTCGTGGAAAAGCCCCATTAGCCGATTGGCTGGCGTGTTGAGGATGGCGCAAGTTTCTCTCTCCACCCCTTGTGGGCTGCGCCAGCGCTCCCAAATGCCGGCAAAGGCAAACACCGGTCGATCCAGCAGGTAAAACCAGTAGGGCTGTCGCTTGGCCGTGCCCTGGTCGGCCCACTCGTAGAAGCCATCTGCCGGGATCAGGCAGCGGCGGCGGCAAAAGGCCTGGCGGAAAGAGGGTTTCTCGGCCACGGTCTCGGCGCGGGCATTGATCCACCCGGCCTTGGGAGTGCGGCTCCAACTGGGGATCAAGCCCCAGCGGAACTGAGTGGCCTGGCGCTGAAGGGATCCCGCCACCACCGCCAGCACTGGCTGAGAAGGGGCGATGTTGTAGCGGGGCTGGAGCGCCGCCACTGCCCCCCTCTCGAGTTGAAAATGCTGCTGCAGCCGTTCGGGAGCAACCGCCAGGCTAAACCGTCCGCACATCCGGGATCCCTCAAACCTGGGTGGAAATGCCCAGCAACTGCAGGATCCCCCGCAGCGGGATCTCCACCTGCTCGGGACGGTGGTTGAGCTCGTAGCCCAGCTCGTAGATGGCCTTCTCCAGCAGATAGGCCTCTAGCAGCACTTCCAGCTCCTGCGGGCTGCGGGGCAGAAAAGCCCCTTGGGAAGCCACCTGGAGATACTCGGCCAAGAAAGCAGCACAAACCCAGCGGTGCCAAAACTGGGCCCAGCGCATCATGTCGGGGCACTTGTCCCCGCAGACCAGGCCGCTTTCCAGTTGCTGGCGCAAGCCGGTGTGAACGGCGTAGTGGAAAGAGCGCAGCATCCCTGCCACATCCCGCAGGGGGCAGCGTTTGAGGCGGCGTTCTCCCAGGGAGCGGGCCGGCTCCCCTTCAAAGTCGATGATGACAAAGTCCTTGCCGGTAAACAGCACCTGGCCCAAGTGGTAATCCCCATGGCAGCGAGTGCGCAAAGCCGTGATCTTCCGCTCCAGGATGAGGCGGAAGCGGCTCATGATCTCCCCTTCTTGGTCGCGAACAGCCCGGGCCAACTTGGCCTCCACCTCCGGCAGCTTGGGGATCTGCTTGTTCAGCAGCGGAAACACCTGCCCCACCAAATTGCGCATGGATTGATAGATGGAGCGTTGGTAGAGACTGGAGAAGGGCTCGGGGGCAAAGTCTTTGTTTTCGGTGTCGGCAGCCAGAGCAAGGTGCAGCTCGGCGGTGCGCTTGGCCAAGATCCGCACCGACTCCAGGTAGCTGCCAATGGTGGCGTAGGCCAGCTCCGGCAAGGGGAGTTGAGACAGCTCCAAGAAGGATCCCTGCGGAACGGGCACGGGATCCACCTCTAGGTAGTGAACCAGCACCGTCTCGAAAAACTGCCCCAGGCTGTCCAGCGTGTAGTGCCAGGCATCCCCCTCGTTGGGGATGTACTCCTGCAAAATGGCCAACGTGATGGGCTGATCGCTGGGATCAAAGCCCCGCACCCCACGGCGGCGGCGATATTCCAGGGATCCCAACAGCCGCGGCACCCGCACCTGGGGATGGTGCTCCAGCAGGTAGCGGCCGATCTCTAGCTCTGGATTCACCCCCTCGGCCACCTTGCGGTAGAACTTGAGGATGTACTGGTTGCCGTAGACCACCGAGGTGTTGCTCTGCTCCGCCTTGAGGATGCGGGGTTCAAGGCCGAGGTCGTACTCAAAGGGAGCAAAGGTGGTGGCCCACAGCTCCCCTGAGGAGTGGCGCAGGCGGCCCTGCTGGGCGATGATCTGCAGCAGCAACGACAAAAAGGTTTTATCGGCCAGCGCGTCGAAAAGCACGCCCGGCGGATCCCCGGCCACCTGCACAGGGAGGATGACTGCCTGGGGCGCCTCTACGCGCAGGTGCAGGGCCGCCTCTTGAGTGGCGTAGCCCACGGGTAAAGAGTAGAGTTCTGCTTCCCCCTCGGTAAACTCAACTTGCAAGAGCAAAATCTGGCCCCGAAAGGGGGGATCCCCTTCCCGGTTACAGGGAATGGCATCCAAAACCTGGGCCGACTGGATCTGGCGGGCTTTGGAGCCGAACCAACGGCAGCGGTAGAGGTAGTCGCCTAAGACCGCCTCCAGCCGCTCTTGGCTTTCCCCTTGAAAGAGGCTTTCCCACGTGGGGGCGATCAGGGTGGGCAGGCGATCCAACTCTTCTGGCTTGCTGTGACTGGGGTGGATCCGCTCCGTTGGTCGCCGTGGCTCGAGGGAAAACCAGTAGAAGGAGTGGGGGCCCAGGGTCAGGAAATAGGGCAGTTGGCCGATGGGAGGAAACGGCGTGCGCCCGAAGATCTCCACCGGGATCAGCCCCTCCCAGTGAGCCAAGTCCAGCTCCACGCACTGGACATAGCGGGAGAGATTGGCCACCACCAGGATGCGCTCGTCGCCGTAGGCCCGCATGAAGGCCAGCACCTTGCGGTTTTCCGGGTGCAGCAGCTCAAAAGAGCCGCGGCCAAAAGCTTGGAAGCGCTTGCGAACCGCGATCATCCGTTTCATCGTCCACCACAGGGAATAGGGGTTGTTCCGCTGCGCTTCCACGTTGACGGTTTCGTAGTGGTACTCGGCGTCGATGACGATGGGCAGGTAGAGCTTCTGCGGGTTAGCCCGAGAGAAGCCGGCGTTGCGGTCGGCGCTCCACTGCATCGGCGTGCGCACGCTGTTGCGATCCCCCAGGTAGATGTTGTCCCCCATGCCGATCTCGTCGCCGTAGTAGATCACCGGCGTGCCGGGCAGAGAAAACAGCAGGCTGTTCATCAGCTCGATGCGGCGGCGGCTGTTGCCCAGCAGGGGCGCCAAGCGGCGGCGGATGCCCAGGTTGACCCGCGCGTTGGGATCCTTGGCGTACACCTGGTACATGTAGTCCCGCTCTTCGTCGGTGACCATCTCCAGGGTGAGCTCGTCGTGGTTGCGCAAGAAAATGGCCCACTGGCAGGTTTCGGGAATGGGGGGAGTCTGCTGCAGGATGTCGATGATGGGGAAGCGATCCTCCATCTGGATGGCCATGAACAGCCGCGGCATCAGGGGGAAGTGGAAGTCCATGTGGCACTCGTCCCCGTCGCCGAAGTAGGCCACAGCATCTTCCGGCCACTGGTTGGCCTCTGCCAGCAGCATGCGATGCGGATACCTTTGGTCGATGTGTTTGCGCAGGGCCTTGAGGAAGAGGTGGGTTTCCGGCAGGTTCTCACAGTTGGTGCCCTCCCGCTCGTACAGATAGGGCACCGCGTCCAACCGCAGGCCGTCCACCCCCATGCTCAGCCAAAAGTCCACCACCTCGAAGATGGCCTTCTGCACGGCAGGATTGTCGTAGTTGAGATCCGGCTGGTGGGAGTAGAAGCGATGCCAGTAGTAGGCTTTGGCCACCGGATCCCAGGCCCAGTTGGAAGTTTCAAAGTCTTGAAAGATGATGCGGGCCTCTTTGTACTTTTCCGGGGTGTCGCTCCAAACGTAGAAGTCCCGCTCGGGGGTGCCGGGGGCGGCGCGCCGAGCCCGCTGAAACCAGGGATGCTGATCGGAGGTGTGGTTGAGGATCAGCTCGATGATGACGCGGATCCCGCGTTGGTGAGCGGCATCTAGAAAGATTTTGAAGTCCTCTAGGGTGCCTAGGGTGGGGTTGACGTTGGTAAAGTCAGAAACATCGTACCCATCATCCCGCAGAGGGGAGGGGAAAAAGGGCAGCAGCCAGAGGGCCGTGATGCCCAGATCCTGCAGGTAGTCCAGCTTTTCCGTCAGGCCCTGGAAGTCGCCCACTCCATCGCCATCGCTATCGGCAAAAGCCCGCACCGGTAGCTCGTAGATGATCGCGTCTTTGTACCAGAGGGGGTTGTGGGTTAAGGGAGAGACGATGCTGCGCAGAGGGGCTTGGCTCATCATATCGGCAATAGAAACAGGATTTGGACACCTTGGCAACCCTAACCGTTGAGTGGGGATCCCCTCAATAGGCTGCAGCCTTCTCTGGGGTGCCAGGGATCCCGGCAGGCGGTGCGGTTTTGGGCCTGACAGGGCGATTTTAACCCCTCACCCCCAGCCCCTCTCCCTCTGGGAGAGGGGAGGTAGGAGGGAGGAAGGGTTTTGCGGCACTGGCACCAATTAGGCGATACCAGTTCGCTTCTGGGCTTCCTTGCGGGAGACAGCCACATGGCGCAGGCCGGCGCGGATCAGCTCCTGCTCGATCAGGGCAAAGAAGCGCTGCCGATCCCCGCTCCGCACCACTGCCAAATGATGGGCTTCCGCCAGGGCAATGGGGTAGCCAAAGCCCTTTTGCACCTGGCTCAGTACTCCCGCCAGGGCCCGCTGCAGCAGCTGGGCATCCTGGGCCACCCAGGCGGGAAACTCCAGGCGGGCGATCTCGGGGCCCCCCTTCCCGCCGACATTCAAGTAACAGCAGTGGATGTGGTGTTCCCCGAAGGCATCCAAGACACTGGCGCCACTGCGCCAGAGGGGGCTGCGCTCTCCCGGCTGCAGCAGGGATCCCCAGAAGACGCGATCCGGCAGGGGAGCAAAGGGGTGACAGGGGGGGGTTTTCTCGCCGGCACAGTAGCGATGGCAGTCGCAGCCCAGGTAGGGGCACAGCCCCAGGCGTAAGTAGTTAAGGGTTTCGCTGCTGCGGGAAGCGCTGATGTAGCCCACCAGGGGGATGCGGGCGGCCCGCAACTGCTCCAGAGTCGCCAGGATGGGATCCAGCCAGGGACGCTGGGTTGATCTGGGCAGCGGCTCCAGTCCCCAGGGGATCAGGGATCCATCCAGGAGCGCCAGCGTGGCGCGGCGACGGGGCACTGACAGGGCCAACTGCGCCAGCTCCTCTAGCTCTGCCTGAGCCCGCCGCAAGGCCAACACCACTTCCGGCCCCAACGAGACCCCTGTCCCGCTGCCGGGGTTCCGCACGGCAATGGCAGCACTTTGCAACCCTTCTGCCATTTGCTCCAAGAGAGAGGAGTCCGAGCGCTGCCCATACAGCAGCAGAGGCTGACTATCCAACAGCGGCCACTCCTGGGTGCCGTAGTGCAGAACCACCCGCCCAACATTGATCAGCGAGCAATAGGCGATCTCGTGGTGGCTGGGCAGGATCTGGGATCCATCGGTGGCCACCACCGTGTGTCGTCCCTGCAGCGGCTCCACCTTGGGCAGGGATCCCCAGGTTTCCGGGGGCTCGGCGGGGCTGGCGCAGGTAAAGGCCAGATGGGATCCCCACTCCGTCCAACGCGACTGCCAAACCTGCGGCTCCTGCTGCAGGCGCCCGAAGACCTGCAGGGCTTGGCGCAGGCGCTCCTGACCGGCCCGCGACTCCTGCTGCAAGTGCCGAGCAAAGGCGGGGATCTGCCCACTCAGCTTAACCAGATCCAACATGGTTACATCAGCGTCGCGCGGCAACACGGCTGCCGAAACTCTGGGGGAGCCCTTCTGAAGAGTTGAACAGCTCTTCCAGCGGAAACTCCCCGTAGACCTCGCTGCTGTTGTTGGGGCTCTCTTGCAGGCGAACCCGATGCAGTTGCACCCCCAGCTCGCGCAGGGGCAAAGTCAGCAGCCGTTGAATGTAGAGGGCGATGTTTTCGGCGGTGGGCACCACCTGGGCAAAGTAGGGGATGTCTTTGTTCAAAAAGGTGTGATCCAGCGGTTTGACCACCTGCTCGTCAATGATCCGCTGCAGAGCCGCCAGATCCACGAGCATCCCCGTGCGCGGGTCGATGGATCCCTTGACGGTGATCTCCAGGCCGTAGTTGTGGCCATGGCCATGGGGACGGGCGCAGAGGCCGTAGATGGCGGTGTTCTCTTCCAGGCTCAAATGATCCAGGGCCAAACGGTGAGCGGCGCTGAAATGGGTGGCAACGGTCAAGTAGGCTTGCATGGCTTCTCCTCGGTATTCGGCCCAAAGTTCGGGATCCTCGTACAGGCGGACGCTGGTCAGCGGCAGCGCATCGGCCAGGCGTTGCCAAATTACGTAAGCGATAAACTCGGTGGTGGGCAGGGTTTGGGCAAACTCCGGCCAGGCTTGATTGAGGTAGGCGAAGTTGAGCTCTTGAATCACCCGCTCTCGGATCACCCGCTTGACCTCTGAGAGGTTGAGCACCATGCCGTACTCATCTACCTCCCCCGTCAGGCCCACCTCCAGCACGTAGTTGTGGCCGTGGCCGGGAAAACGGGCTTGGGGGCCAAAGCGGGCTACGTTCTCGGCTTCTGAGAGTTCGGGCAACCAGTAGCGATGGCTGGCGGCAAATTGGGCACGGCGGTAGATCGTACAGGTTCTGGGCATGGATTATCTGCCAAGGGATCCACCCTGTCAGCATAACTCTCTACCCCAGAGGATGGAAATTCTCGGCCTGGATCTGCAGGCATTGCTCCAGGCCAACTGGGTCAGCGTCCCCTCACCGCTCAGAGCCGCCCAGCATTTCGAGCAACGTTTTGGCGGCATCTTGCCCTGAGAGCCAAGCCCCTTCTACGCGCCCCCCGGCGCACGAATCGCCGGCACAAACCAAAGGCAATCCCTCAGCCGCCGGAATCCGGGTGCCCAAGCTGGCCAATCCCATGGTTTCCAGTGGCAAAGCGTAGCGCCAACGGTGCACCTGCATCCATTGGGGCGAAGCCAGCCAGGGATCCAGATGCTTGGCGGCGTGGGCCAACAATTCTCGACCTGCCTTTTCTAGCTCAGGTGGGCCGGCCTCCAGGTACAGAGATGACCACTCCGCCCCCCCATGCAAGACCACCACCGGCGAGAGCGGCTGCGGGCGCTTGCTGCTGTCCAACCCCAGCCAGGCCAACATCGGATCCTCCAAGCACTTGATCCCTTTCCAGGGCGGCGGCGGCGTGTCCTTGGAGTAGCCGGCCAAAACCGCAAGGCAGGGCTGATACTCGGCGGATCCCAGCAGAGACAGCAGGCTATCGGCAGGAGGGATCTTCTCTCGCAGCAAAGGCAGCAACTGCGGGGCCGGAATGGCCGCCACCAATGCGGCAGCCTCGTAGCATTGACCATTCTCCGCCTGCACTTGCCAGGTTGTGGCCAAACTTTTGAGGCCGACCACACGAGTTTGGGTGTGTACCGACAGCGGGGCAGCCAGGTGTTTGGCCAACATCGTCATGCCCTGGGGGCAGATGTAGCGCGGTTTCTCCTCGTTGGGATGCTCCGGGCGCAGCCCTTTTCGATCCAGCACATGCAGCGAGCGCGTCCATTCCGTCAGCAGCCCCAGGCCCAGCAGCTCCTTCACCCAGCGATGAAAGCCATCGGAATCGGCAGTCAGGTATTGAGCCCCGTGATCCACCGGCACCGTTTGTCCGAGATGCTCAACCCGACGGGTGGCCAGGCGCCCGCCCAAGCCCGCCGATTTTTCCAGCACCAGAACCCGCAGCCCCGCCCGCAGCAGTCGCCTTGCGCAGACCAAACCGGCCACTCCGGCCCCGATGACAATCACATCGGCGGATTTTGGGTTTGTCGCCTCGCCTAGCATACTGAGCCTGCCGGCCGGATCCGCACGTTCAGCTCCCGCCTTTGCCGAAGGGGTTGTTGCCCTTCTCGCCGAAGAGCTTGGCCTCTCCTTTGATGGCAGCCTTGATGATGTTGTAGGCAGCCCAGGCAACCACCAAAACAATGGGCGACAGAACGATCAGCGGACGGAGATCAATGTCCATGGTTTTCATCCCCCCCTAACATGGGCCTATCAGTGGCTGGGAATCAGAACCTCCAGAGCTGGCAACTGCCGGGAAACCCTTTTTCGACTTTTGGATCCCGCCTGAGCTGGGACGCAACCCTGGAAGGATGGCTAAGTCCAGAATAAACCCAAATGGGGATCCCTGCCGGACAGACTTTGCCTCATCCAGGTCTGTGAATTGGCGCCGGCTCAGCTCTTTTGGATCTTCACCAGTGGCTGGAGATTTTGCCCAAAGCAGCCGGCGGGCGAGTGCGGCTCAGCATTCTCGACAGAACCCCATCGTCGGATGGGGCAGCACCACAAGTCCCAGGCTCAAGGTCAACAGCCCGCGCAGGCGCCGCTACAGCACCCCCTTAGAACTGGGGATCCCTTCCTGTCGGCGCGGATCCCGTTCTACGGCCATGCGCAGGGCGCGGGCAAAGGCCTTGAAACTGGCCTCGACGATGTGGTGGGCATTGAGGCCGGCTGCCTGGCGAATGTGCAGGGTCATCTGGGCATGGTTGACCACCGCCTGATAAAACTCTCGCACCAACTGGGTTTCGTAGCGGCCAATGCGCTCGGCGGTCAGCTCCAGGCCGTAGCTGAGGTGGGGTCGCCCGGAAAAGTCCAGCACCACCTGCACCAGCGCCTCATCCAAAGGCGCCCAAAAATGACCAAAACGATAAATGCCCCGCCGATCCTGCAGCGCCAGCGCCAGCGCCTGTCCCAACGTGATGCCCACGTCTTCGTTGGTGTGGTGGTCGTCGATGTGCAGATCCCCCACCGCCTTGATCTGGAGATCGATCAACCCGTGGGTGCTGAGCTGGGCCAGCATGTGATCCAAAAAGGGGATCCCGGTGTCGATCTCGTGCTGCCCTCTGCCGTCCAGGTTGAGATGGATTTGCACATCCGTTTCCCCCGTGCGACGGTGAACAGAGGCCATTCTGGGCTGGAGCAAGGGTGGGGAGTCGTTGGCATCAGCGGTGCGGAGCACATTGGCAGTCATAGTTCCAGCATCGAGCTAGGCGGGAAGTCCCAGCTCTAGAATCGCACAAGACCACCGCCCTGTTGTGCTACGCGACCGATACCTTGCCAAGGGCAGCAAAGAGCATTCCTTCCCGGCCAGCGACCTGGATCCCAGCCATCCCGATACGGGTTCCCTCACCCCTACCCCCTCTCCCTCTGGGAGAGGGGAACTAGAGGCAGAAAGGGGGTTCCGTGGAATTGGAAATAGCCTGTTGTTGGACAACCCCCTTTACAATCGCTGTAGATTGCTGAAGGAAATCGCGGCAAAAGGGGTTGCCGTTTGCAGGATTGGCAGCAGGTTCAATCCGCCCTCAAGCAGTACTGGGGCTACGAGGCGCTGCGCCCGCCCCAGGATCGGGTGATCCGCGCCTTGCTGGAGAAGCGCGACGCGCTGGTGGTATTGCCGACGGGGTTTGGCAAGTCTCTTTGCTTCCAACTCACATCCCTCTTGCAAACAGGGCTGACGCTGGTGGTCTCGCCCCTGATCGCCCTGATGGAAGACCAAGTCCAGGATCTCTGGAAGCGCCGTCTGCCGGCGGCCTGTCTGCACAGCGAGCTGGATCCGGCCCTGCGGAAGCGCGTGTTGAAGGCCCTTGAGGAAAACCGACTGCGTCTGCTCTACCTGGGGCCGGAAACCCTCTTCAGCCCCCCCGTTTGGCAACGGCTGCAGCAGCCCCAGGTGCAAATCAGCAGCCTGATCGTGGATGAGGCCCATACGTTGGTGCATTGGGGGGGATCCTTCCGGCCCGACTACCGCCGTTTGGGATTGCTGCGCCCGGCTTTGGCCAAGCCCTCGTTTCCCATCGCCGCTTTTACCGCCACCGCCGATCCCCAAACCTGCACTCGCCTGGGCCACATCCTGGGGCTGCAGGATCCGGAGTGCATCCGCGCCGATCCGCTGCGGGCCAATATCTCCCTCAATGTGGCCATCGCCTGGAGCCCGGCGGATCGCCGTCGGCGGCTGTTGCGTTTTCTGGCCGAAAACCCCGGCCCGGGCCTGGTGTACGTGCGCACACGGCGGGATGGGGAGGAGCTGGCCGCGTGGCTGGGCCGCCACAACCAAAAAACCGCCACTTACCACGGCGGCCTGGAGGCGGGATCCCGCCGGCGCTTGGAGCGGGGCTGGCTGCAGGGGGAGCTGCGCTTTTTGGTCTGCACCAACGCCTTCGGCATGGGCATCAACAAGCCGGATGTGCGTTGGGTGCTGCATTTCCATCCCCCGCCCCATTTGATGGATTATTTACAAGAGGTGGGGCGGGGCGGGCGGGACGGCGGCCCTTGTCAGGCCCTGATGTTGGTCTCGGAGCCGACGGGCCTGCTGGATCCCAGCGATCGCCAGCGCCAAGCCTATTTCTATTCTCAGCAGGAGCGCCTACTGGCCCAAGCACGCCGCCTGCTGCAAACTTTGCCCCCGCAGGGATCCTACGCCAACCTGCCCCCAGGAGAGACGCGGGTGGCCCTCGGCCTGTTGCAGGAGATGGGCTGCCTGCACTGGCCGGATCCCTTTCACTTTCAGGTGGTGCACCGCCGTTGGCAGCCGCTGCCGCGGCAGGATCCCTGGCAAGAGATGGAGGCCCTGATCCACGCTCGCGGCTGTCGGTGGCAGGCGATCTTGCCCTATTTTGGCTACCCTGAGGGACAGCCCTGCGGCACCTGCGACCGCTGTCGCCAAAGGCGCTGATTGTTTTGACAGCAGGGAAGCCACAAGCCGGCAGAGTGGCTAGAATCATCTGCGCTTGTCCTGCATTTTTGTATTTGAAAGGATTGGGATCCCCCAGCATTGCTGACGACTTCCGGTTATGCCCATGAGTGTCTCCGGATCTCTGGCCGACGAGCTTGACCAGCCCTTGTCCCTAGCTCGACAAGTGGCGCAACTGCTGGTGGTGCCGGTCTCGGCCCGTTTGGGATCCCAGTCGCCCCCTCGAGAAGTTCTCAGGCGGCTGATCCAAGAGGTAGGGATTGGGGGCATCTGGCTGACCGAGGGCCATGTGGCAGAAGCCCTGTTGCTGGTGGAAGAGTTGCAAACCTGGGCTGCCCTGCCCCTTTTGGTGGCGGCGGAGGCCGGTCGTGGGCTGGCCCTGCAGGGGGCGACTTCTTTTCCCCACCCCCTGGGCCTGAGCCGCCTGGGATCCGAAGCCGAGCGCTGGGCGGAACAGTGGGGTTGGATCACGGCGCGGGAAGCAGCGGCCCTCGGCATCAATTGGCTGCTTAACCCGGTCGCAGAGCTGCTGGGGGAAGATCCCCTGTCTGCTTTGCAACTGGCGCGAGCCTTTGTGCGCGGATGTGAGCAAGCCGTCCCAGAGGGGATCCTGACCACGGCCAGCTCTTTCCCCGGCAAAGGGGAAGTAAGGTCGGCTGCAGCAGAGCAGGTTTCAAAGGCACCGGACATCCCCTGGTGCCCCCGTTTGAGCCTGACCCCAGCCCAGCTCCAAGAGGGGCCTTGGCTGCCGTTCCTGCTGGAGCAGGTGGGGGCGATCTTGGTTTCTCATGTGGTGCTGCCGGAGTGGGATGAGCGCTGGCCCATCACCCTGCTGCCGGGGCGGCTCACCCAGCTGCTGCGGCGGGAATGGGGGTTCGGCGGGCTGATCGTGGTGGATAGACTCGATGACGGCTTTCTGGCGGAGCTGGCCGCTGGGACGGAGCTCTCTCCCAACCGATTGGCCGTGCGGGCTTTCCAGGCCGGTGCCGACCTGATTTTGGCCCCCCCCGATCCAATGGCCTCGCTGGCAGCCGTTTTGGAAGCGGTGCAGCAGGGATCCCTCAGCGCCGTCCAACTGGCCCAATCGGTGACGCGGGTGCTGCGCGCCAAGCAGCGAGTCCTGCCTGCGGCCTCAACTCTCCTCAAACAGGTGTGGCCGGCCTTGGCGGAAACGGATTTCAGCGCTGTTGGCGGCTGGATGGGGGCCAAGGATCCCACCGACCCGGCCCTCAGCCGCGGCTCCCCCGCCGAGCACCTGAAACCCCTCTTGCTGGGGGATCCCATCCGCAAGGACTCGGCTTTGGGAAAGCTGTTCAACGCGCGCGCCAACCTGCCCTCTGCTCTGCACAAAGCCGCCCAGCTGGGATCCCTCTTGGCCGAGCAGGATATTGCTCCCTGTCAAGCCGCCATGGCCCGCGGTGGGGTGGAAGGTGGCCGGCCCCTCAGACCGCCCCCAGAGCCCAGATGGTTGAACTGGATCTGGCTGGATCCCCCCCTGGACACTGCCGACCTGCAGTTGCAGTCTCCCGCTGTTCAGGTGCCGGCGGCGTTGGGCATTCTCCCTGTGGTCAGCGATGCCCTCACCCCCCTGCCTTGGCTGGAAGCTGCTTTGAACAGCGCTCCAGGGCTGGTTTTCCAAGCTTTCCTTCGCGATCCCCTGCCCAACTATGTGCTGGATTGGCTGCAACAGCATCGGGAGCGGGTGGCAGCCGTCGTCGTTTATGGTAATTTATCCTTCTACCGCCGCCTGCAGGCGCACTTTCCAGGGGCCAATCTCATCCACAGCCTGAACCGGGATCCCTGGGCCCAAGCAGAGGCGATGGAGCGGCTCTTTCCCAACCGCGCCATCCCAGAGGGAGCGCAATCTCAGACAGACCGGCAAATCATTAAGAAAAAGTAAATACCATTACAGATTATTGGCAGGGAAGGGCTCCTGAGTTATCGTGTTGGTTGAAATGTAAAAGATTGAAACGGTCTCTCTCAGCGTTGTCTGTGCATCCCTCCCTCTCAGACATCCCGCCATCCGGCAGCAGCCAGGCGTCGCCCGGCTGCTGGGCTGAGTTTGAGCAGAAGCGACTGCCCTCCTCCCAAAAGCGTTTACAACCTTTCCTCAAGTCCTTGCAGCAGTTCTTCACAGGTGTCTGGGCCCAAAAAGCTCGTTGGGGCGTTGTCCTCCTCGGCCTGGCGGTAGTCACCTGGGTTTGGTTGAGTGCCGGGGCTCGGCTGGATCCCTACACTCAAGCTGTCCTCAGCCTAGAGGGGCAGGTTGGCCGTGGTGCTTCCTTGTTTGCCCTCAACTGTGCGGCTTGCCATGGAGAAGAAGCGGATGGTCGGGTGGGGCCCAGCCTGCGGGGGGTGAGCAGCCGCCGTTCGGATCGGTTTATCATTCAGCAAGTAACCGGTGGCAAAACGCCTCCCATGCCCCAGTTCCAGCCCGATCCCCAGGAGATGGCGGATCTGCTCAGCTACTTGAAAACGCTCTGAGGCCGTTTCATGGGCCTGACCCAGCAGCTTGCTTGCTATGCTCTCTGGCTGGCCTCCGTCTTTGCTTTTGCGGAATGGCTGCGCTCCCAGCAGGTGGACGGAGAATGGGTGCGCAAGGCAATTCACATCGGCGTGGGCAATATCATTTTGCTGGCTTGGGCCTTGCAAGTGCCCCGCTGGCTGGGGGTAGGGTTCTCGCTGGTGTTTGCCGGCCTGGCGCTGCTCTCCTACCGAGTGACCCTTTTGCCCAGCTTGAATGGGGTCGGTCGGCGCAGCTTTGGCACCTGTTTCTATGCCCTCAGCATTGGCCTGCTGCTGTTTTGGTTTTGGCGGCCACAGCGACAAGTCTTCGCGGTGATCGGCATCTTGGTGATGACGTGGGCGGATGCCTTGGCCGGCTTGGTGGGCAAAACCTGGGGCAAACACCCCTATCAACTGGGATCCCTTCAAAAAAGCTGGGAGGGATCCCTGACCATGTGGGCGGTGAGTACCTTGGTGATCGCGGCGCTGCTTCTGGGGTACTTCGGCTTCTCTCCCCCTTTGCTCGCCATCAGCCTCTTGGTGGGGGGAATAACCATGGGCTTGGAGGTGTTCTCTTGGTGGGGGTTGGATAACCTGACCGTGCCTTTGGCCAGTGCCGGCCTCTGTTTTGCCCTGCTGCAGAGCCTCAACTATTTATAAACTTTACATAAACTAAATCCTGCAGTCGGGCTCGCAAGCGGTCGTCCTCTTTCAAGCCTGACGGCGTTCTTGCTCCTGCTCTTCCTGCTGCCGCCACTGCCTGAGCAACTCTTTGGCCGCCTGTGGGGTAAAGTAGTCCAGCTCCATCAACTTACGGTAGGTCAGAATTTGCCGCATCTCCAGGGGCATGTCTGCTTTTCGGTAGAAGTAGTGGATGCGGCTGATGTTTTGCTCCATCTCCGTAAACTCTTGCTCCCGCTTCACCTGCTTTTCCTGCTTAAGCACCTCATGGGGAGCAGACCTGCGGTTGTAGTTAGGGATCCGCTGCCTGCCACTGGTCTTGCCCGAGGCAGGCACACGATGGGCTCCGCTTTGCCGGTTGTTGGCCGGATCAGAAGAGTTGAAAAAGAAGGAGAGCATCCGTCAACCTCACACAAGCAGGTGAAATGGGGCGGTCTTAACGGCAAGTTAACAATATCAAGTTTAGATGAAGAAGTGAAGGCGTCGGTGATCTGGATCCCGTTGGGGCCCTGTATCTTTACTGTCTTGCTCCCCTGGGATGGTTGAGGGAAATCGGATGTAGCTTCCCCCCGACTGCTACAGATGGGATTCATCTCCGCTTAGCAGCCAAGTGACCGACACTCCCAACGCCTTGGCAAAAGCCACCAGTTCCTTGTCGATGACGCGCCGTTTTCCCTTTTCCACCTGGCCGATCTTGACGTAGTCCAACTGCACACCGTACTTGGCCAAGCGGCCCGCCAGTTGATCTTGGGTAAGTTGCAGCTTCTCCCGTACCCAGCGCACCCGCTCCCCAATCAAGTTGGCCGATGGATGGTGCCGGTCGTTCAACTCCATAGGAGCAGCAAGTTGTAAATATTCTTTATCCAGACTGAAGAGGTTCGCAGCTCGCCAATCGCCCCATGGTAGCCTGAGCTGGCAAGGTTCCCTTTTCTTTGGGATCCCAGCCGTGGAGCTGGCCAGCCCACGAACAATCTTACCTCAAGGCCTAGATCGAAAATCGCTTACTGCCTTTTGGCGGGCAATCCCTTACCCACAGAGGCTTGGCGGACGGGATCCCTGTTGTTCGAGCATTGAACCGGAAAAATCTCGGGACAAAAAAGGGTGGCATGATCGATTTTCGCTCGCACCGGAAGAAAAAACCTTTCTAGACTGGGAGGTGACGTTCTCTCCTCACTTGGCCGTGGTTTTTTCTCGTCCTCATCCTGAAGACTCTGCCTCTTTGCCTCAGGAGCTCGACGAGCTCTGGTTTGACCCTGAGTCTGCCCTTCAAGAAGTCGACCCAGAGCCGGTTGCTGGCGGCTCGCGGTTGAATGAAGATGCCGTCGATCACTACTTAAATACAATCGGTCGCGTGCCCCGCATCGACCACGCCGAAGAAATCGAGCTGTCGCGCAAGATCCAGCAAAAGCTCCTCATCGATCAAGCCCGGCAGGAGTGGCGGCAACAACGGGGCAGGGATCCCAGCGACGAGGATCTGGCTGAGGCCCTGCAGATTTCCGTATCCACCTTACGGTCCCGCATCCGACAAGGGGAACAGGCCCAGCGCAAGCTGATCAACGCTAATCTGCGTCTAGTGGTCAGCGTGGCCAAGAAATACCTCAATCGGGGGGTGCCCTTTTTGGATCTGATCCAAGAGGGCAATATCGGGTTGATTCGGGCCACCGAAAAATTCAATGCGGAACGGGGTTTTCGCTTCAGTACCTACGCCCATTGGTGGATTCGCCAGGGGATCACCCGCTGCATTGCCAACCAAGCGCGGACGATTCGCCTGCCGGTGCACATGGTCGATAAAGTACGCCTGCTCAAACGCACCAACCGCGAGCTGATGAAGCTACAGGGGCGGCGGCCCACCGAGGCGGAGCTGGCAGAGGCACTGGGCATTAAAGTCAAGAAACTGCGCATGATCCAGCAGGCTGCTGCTTTGCCCCTGTCACTGGATGTGCCGGTTGGCCAGGAAGGAGAAAGCTGCCTTGGCGATTTGCTGCAGGATGAGCGGCAAGAGCAGCCTTTCCAAGGGATCCTTGTGCAATCGATGCAGCAGGATGTGCGTTCTGCCATGCAAACCCTGAAGCCGATTGAGAGGCAAGTGCTGGAGTTGCGCTACGGGTTAGACGGGCAACAGGCGAGAACCCTGCGGGAGGTGGGGGAGCACTTTAACCTGACGCGGGAACGGATTCGTCAGATCGAGCGGGATGCCCTGCGCAAATTGCGGGTGGGATATCCTTCACGAGCTCTGGCCCAGTACATTCGCTAGCTGTCACGGCTTCGCAGACGGGTTTCCCGACCAGCTTTCTTTTTGCTCTTGGGTTGAACGCCGCAGCCCAGCGATGAAGCGGCTCGTTACGTCGTTGTTGCTACGCAGCGTTGTCGCGAACGCGCCAGCGCGCGGAGCTCTATACCTAACTCCCCTCTCCCTCTGGGAGAGGGGCTGGGGGTGAGGGTAGCGTCAGATGCCAGGAACCAGACTTGAACTGGTGACACGAGGATTTTCAGTCCTCTGCTCTACCAACTGAGCTATCCCGGCTCTGGGCTTATTATCTTACAACCCTGCGAAGGCTTTCGGCAACTGGTAATACCCCCCATTCAGCCAATCAGTTTCTCCAAAGCCTCCATCTGGGGAATGCAGAGAACCTCTCGGGTGCGATCCCGGCGGATCAGCTCCTCCTGCTCCAGCTTAGACAGGACACGGGTGACCGTTTCCCGAGCCAAGCCACTCAAGCTGCTCAGCTCCCGATGGGGCAGGTTGGGAATCTCTACGCCACCCCGGCTGACCCGGCCACGAGATTCGGCCAAGAACAGCAAGATATCGGCAACACGGGCCGTACTACTGGCCTCGCGTAACTGCAGACGACGGTTGATCTGCCGCAAACGACGCGACATGAGTTGAGCAAGGCGGATGCCGGCCTGGGCATCCGAGGCCAAAAAAGCCCGAAAGTGCTGGGCCGACAGACAACTGACTTTGGTGGCTGTTAGAGCTATGACGTCGGTGGAACGGGGCGCTTCGTCCAAGGCGGCCATCTCCCCGAAGACTTCTCCTGGACCGAGAATGGTGAGGGTGATCTCCCGGCCTTCGAGATCATGGGTGCGAATCCTGACCCACCCTTCCAGGATAAAGTAAACGGCGTTGCCCCAGTCATTTTGTAGCAAGATGGCCTGATTGGCCGGGTGGGAGCGCAACGACATTTGCCCGGCCAGAACCTCTAGCTTCTCAGGAGGGAAGCCCTCGAACAGGAGCATCAGGCGCAGGTCATCTGAAGTTACATCGCTCACCGCTGGATCCTCCTGCAAGCGGTCAATTCTGGTCGAGTTGGGTGAGAAAAGGGTGGGGGCCTTTAAAGACACGTTGACACACTTCCCAACCTCCTGCTGGCTTTGTGTAAGGCGAAATGTTCGGGTAAGCGCACCCCTGTTCCCTGCTCAACAAGAGCTGCTGCCCTCCTCTACAGCCATTGCAAATAGCGATGCAGCGGATGGTTGTGTCGATCCCCAACTCCCTTCTCCCTCTGGGAGAGGGGACGGGGCGCGGCGGGTTCGGGAAGTGTCTTTCGGGTTGGAAATAACCTCAACCCGCAAACGGTGAAATCCACCTTGCTCATGTCAATTTTCCTGACTGGGTGCAGTTTGAGTCGAGACCCAAAGCTGCTGAAGTTGAGAGGACCAATCTTGGCTGGTATCCAGAACCCTTAAAAAAGGCCGTTCCAACTCGGAAAACTCCTCCCAGTGGGCTTGTTGCTCGGTAAGCATCTCGGCGGTGGCATCGGCAATGTCGGCAGGGCGCTGCTCAACTCCATCGATGCAGCCGGTTTGAGGAGCTTGGCTGCGGCGTTGCAGTCGCTCTCGCAAAACAGGCTCAGGGGCGTAACAGTGGAGAATGTGCAGCGGGATCCCCCGTTGTTGGGCCTGCGCAATGGCCATTCCCCGCAGCGCCTGCCGGTCGAACTTGGCATCCAGAATCACGGTGTAGCCCTCCTGGGCCAGCTCCACGCCCAACTGCACCAGGCGGCGGTAGGTTTTATCGGTCATCTCCGGGGTATAGACCGCCGGCCCCCCCCGTTGCCATAAGGGGATCCCGGCCAAATGCTTGCGCACGGCATCAGAGCGAATGTGAATGGCTCCCCGCTGACGGGCTAGGTGACGGGCCACCGTACTTTTGCCGGATCCCGACAATCCCGACATTAAGAACAACTGCCCCTGCTTGGGGAGAGTGTATTCCCAGGCCAGGCGATAGTACCGAGCAGCACTGCGGAAGGCCGTTGCCTTGGTTTCCTCTGTTGCCGTGGGATCCTCCAGCAAAAAAGAGGTAACCTTGGCCCGCACATAAGCTTGGCGATTGAGGTAGATGGGCAGGATTTTCAGCCCTTCCCAATCTCCGGTTTCTTCCAAGTAAGTGTTCAAATAGACGTTGCCCAGATCCGGACGATGGCGGGCATCCAGATCCATCACTGCATAGGATACGTCGTACATGACATCCACAAAGCGAAAGGCTTCGTTGAACTCGATGCAATCAAAAAGTAGGATCTTCCCTTCCCAAAAACAGATGTTGCGCAGGTGCAAATCTCCGTGGCATTCGCGAATGCGGTCTTGTTCTATTCTTTGTTGGAAAAGCTCCTGCCGCTCGGCAAAAAAGCGATCGGTGTAGGCTCGGGTTTCTCGATATTGCCGAGCTGTTTGGGGGCCGCCGATGTAGCGCTGGGTTTGGGCGTAATTCTCGTCAAAGGCCTCGCGCACCCGTTCTGGCCGGCCAAAGCTGCGAATGTAATCGTTGGTCTCGGCCTGGGCATGAAACATCGCCACCACCCGCCCCAGCTCTTCCATCAAGGCCGGCGTCAGCTCTCCTCGCTCAAAGAGGTTGCTGAACAGTTGCTCTTGGGGAAATTGCCGCATTTGCAGGGCGTATTCTACAAGCTCGCCGCTGCCGCTGAACTGAAAGCGGCCATTGGTTTGAAAAATAGGCAACACCTGCAGATAAAGGCCGGGAGCGCCGCGTTGGTTCATGCGCAGCTCCTCTTGGCAAAAGTGGCGCCGCTGCTCTAGGGTGGTGAAATTCAAAAAGCCGAAATCCAGAGGCTTTTTCACCTTATAGGCATAGTCCCCCGTCAGCAGAATATAGGAAATGTGGGTTTGAATAAGCTGAATGGGATCCTGCGCCGGATGAGGGTAGAAGGCGGGATCCAGCATCGCTTGGATCAAAGGGGGCAGGTGGGCATCGGCCATGAAAAACGATAGAGATGGAAAGGTTGGGGTTAGGGATCCCGATCTTCCGCCACCTATTCCCTGAAGGGCAAGGCAGCCTCCTGAGGGGAGAGGCGGATCAGGCTGATCCCTTGCTTAATTAGGGTATCTTGAGCTGCACCGGAAAGGGCGTAGGGCCAGACCAGATACTTGGTGTTGATGTAGTCTTGTCCGCGCTTGGCCAGGTTCACCTGTTCCGAGAGCATGCGCACCTCTGGCCCGCGGCTGATGGTGGCTTCGGCCCGGCGAATGCGCTGCATCAATTGGCTGAACAGCTCCTGGGGCTGCTGCACAAACACCACAATGGCCAAGTCACAGGGGTTGTAATAGTTGCCGATGCCACAGAGGAGCAGGGCTTCACTGCAGAGAACGAGGCTTTCCTGGTCTCCCAGGGCCACCACCGGATACAGAAAGGTGCGCACATCCTCCAGTTGCCAGTGGTTAAAAGAGTGGCTATCCACCTCTCCCCGCACCCAAGAGGAGATGGCAGGGAAAACCGCTTCACTCAACAGCCGATAGGCCGTCTGGGGCCGTCCCAGCCAGCAGAGGGCATTTTCGTAGAAGCTCTCGTTCTCCAACAGGTGGGGGGTGAGAGGAGCGACCATGGGCAGATCCTCGACCAACTTTTCCAGCATGCCTACTCGGGGATGGTTAAGGCAATTTTGCCCAGAACGGATCCCTGCTCCAGCAGCCGGTGGGCGGCAGCCGCTTCGGCCAGAGGAAAGGTATGGCTGAGCTGGATCCGCAGTTGGCCCTGGTCGATGAGGCGGGCACACTGCCTGAGAATTTCCGCCTGGTTTTGCTGGGCGTTGGTGAGGTTTTTCAGCATCGGGGTGAGCATCAGCTCGAACCCCACCCGCAAGTTGCGGTCGCGGGCCACCCGCCAATCGGTCTCCGGGGCCGGCGCCAGCAGGGTGACGATATCCCCGTACACGCGCACCGCGGGGAAGGTCTGCTCCAAGATCGCGCCGCCCAAAGTATCCAGGGCCAGATCCACCCCTTCCCCCCCTGTCCAGTCCCAAACGGCCCGCACAAAGTCGGTCTGCCGGTAGAAGATGGGCAAGTCGGCCCCCAAAGAACGGACAAACACCGCCTTTTCTGGGGTGCTCACGGTGGTGGCCACTTTGGATCCCCGTAGGCGGGCCAGTTGGATGGCCACATGGCCAACTCCACCCGCTCCCCCGTGGATAAGCACACGTTGGCTGGCCTGCAGCCGTCCCCGGTCGTAAAGGGCTTCCCAGGCGGTGATCAGCACCAGCGGAGCAGCCGCAGCTTCGGCAAAGCTCAGTGTTCTGGGCTTGGGAGCCACAAAGCGCTCGTCCACCACGATCAGCTCGGCATAGTTGCCCGCCTGCCTGCCCAGACCGCCGTGGCAGAAGTAAACCTCATCCCCCACCGTAAAGTGCCTGACGCCGGATCCCACGGCTTCCACAACGCCGGCACCGTCACACCCCAAGATGGCTGGCATCTCTTCGGGGTAGAAGGTGCCTCGCCGCCGCAGCTTGGTGTCGATGGGGTTGACGCCGGCTGCCTTGAGGCGGATGCGCAGCTCCCGCTCACCGCGAATCTGAGGTTCAGGGACTTCTCGGAGTTGCAGAACCTCTGGTCCACCGGGCACACTCATGACCACAGCTTTCATGCGCTCAAGTTGTTCGGTTCTGGTTGGATTGGCCCGTCCAATGGATGCAAGATAAGACTTGGCATTATCGACCATCACCGGGGAACTCCCATAGCATTCGGGTAACATTTGGAAAAAGCTGCATCGAGAAATTCCCCGATGAGGGGCAGCACTTGTTCCCCATGCAAGGCAGGGATAGCATGGCTGGCGCCGGGCAGGATCTTGAGCTGCGCTCCGGGGATCCCTGCGGCGTAGGTTTGGCAGTGCCAGAGGGGGATGGTGTCGTCCTGTTCGGCGGCAACCACCAGGGTGGGGGCCTGAATGTGTTTGAGGTAACGCTCAACCGTATCGACGGCAGCTTGCGGGCGCAGACGTTGTCGGAGAAATTGCCGGGCCACCGGTTGTTGGCGCAGGGATCCGCGCAACCACAAGAGTTGAGCCAGTTTGTCTTCCCAATGCCACCATCGGGCCAGGGGGGTGATCGCCCGCAACAGCCAATCGACCCAAACGCTTTCCCAGAGCAAGGGCCGCAAATGGCGGTAGCGTTTGACAAAGCTGTCGTCGCGGATCCCGGCAGGGGCCAACAAGACCAACCCCCGCAGTGGATACCGCACGGCATAGGCCGCTGCCACCCAGCCGCCAAAAGAATGGCCCACCAGAACCGGAGCCGATAGGCCCAGCGCCTGGACAAATCCGCGCACAAACTCCACTTCTGCACCGATGTCGTAGCGCAAGGCCGGCTGGCTGGACTGCCCGAACCCCAGCAAATCGAGGGCGATGCAGCGGTACTCGCCTCCCAACCCCTGCATCAGCGGCCACCAATTGGCGTGGGTGGCCATAAAACCGTGCAAAAACAGCAGGGGGATCCCGTCTCCCCACTCTCGATAGGCGGCCCAGCAGGACTCTGCCCCCGGGATGTTCAATCCTTCCAATTTCACCCTCTGCAGCGGGATCGCTTGAACGCGCGCTCGTAACTCCGCCAGGCGCTGCGCCAAAGGCAGCCGTTCCAACAGCTCTTGCTCGATCATCGGCCCATCGTCAGCAGATACAGCCTTTTCCCGTGCTACGCCAAGGTCACCCCGCCGCGAACGGGTGAGGGGACAGAGCCCTTGATGGATCCCAGGCAGCACTTCTTCTGAGGATCTTGTAGAGATCCTAACTGATCCCAAAAACTCCCACGGGGTCAGGAAAAGCTGCGACTCAACCGAGCAACTGCAAATGGGGAGGGGGGATTTTCAGCCAGTCCTGGCGGGTCAGTAGCCCTTGGAGAAAGCGGGTGGCCGCCTGCGATTGATAGCGCTCCGGGTTAAAAGCCAGCCAGAGGGTACGCCGTATCTGCAGCCCTTCCACCGCCAGCTTTTGGAACCGACCTTGCTCCACATCGGCTCCCACCGCCACCGTCGACAAAAAAGCCACCCCCAAACCCGCCTGGACGGCATTTTTGATGGCTTCAATCGAGCTGAGCTCCAGCCGCACATTCAGTTGAGCCGGGTTGATGCCGTGGCGATTCAACACCCGGTCGATGGTCTGCCGCGTGGAAGACTGGGGATCCAGAGTGATAAAAGGCAAAGTCAACAGATCCGCTAGAGCAGGAGAGTCAACGGCACAGCCGGGGGCGCCGACCAGCACGTATTCATCTTCCGCCAGAGCCATCACCTTCAAGTGCCGCTGTAAGTCAAACGGGATCTCCCCACCGACAATGGCCACGTCCAATTGACCATCCACCAACTTCTGGGCGATTCGCCGCGTGGATTGCACCAAGAGCTGCACCGAAATCTGGGGATAGCGGCGGTGATATTGCGCAATCAAAGAAGGCATGACATAGGTGCCCACCGTTTGGCTGGCCCCCAAAACCAGGTGCCCTCGCTCCATTGCTTGCAAATCTGCCAGAGCCTCGAGGGTTTCATGGCACAGCTTGAGGATGCGCTCGCTGTACTGCAGCAATACTTTCCCGGCATCCGTCAACTCCACCTTGCGCCCACTGCGGTCGAACAACACCACCCCCAACTGCCGCTCTAGGTTCTGCACCTGCAAGCTGACAGCGGGTTGGGAGACAAACAGGCTATCGGCAGCACGGCGAAAACTACCCTGCTGGGCAATTGCCCGCACAATGAGAAGTTGATCTAGGGTAAACGGCAACTCATCCGGCATAAGGAACTCCAAACTGCCCGGCGGGATCTCTTTCAGTTCCCTGAGGAGCTGGGCAGCCCAGGATTGCAAACCCACATGAGATCATCATAAACAAGCGAGAAATCTAAAGAGAACAGCTCAGCCCCTCCCCGGCAGCTCGGCTGCGGGGGTTGACCAGCCAAGGATAGAGAGGGAGGCCTGGAACTTACAGGCTGTTTTAGCGAAAAGCGACCTAAAGTTCCCAGTTAAGAGCTACGCCAGGACTTCATCCCGCCAACGCGACTGGCCGTGGGGAGCAGGTCAGCGAGGGCCATAGGACGTCCAATAGCCGCGCCCCTGTTGCCTTGCCGCAGTGGCTGCTTCTCTGAGGATAGGGCCATACTTGAGGCCATCGGTTCGCCCAGACAACAGGCCATGGCCCAAAAACAGCATTTCCTGGTTGATGAGGGTATTGGCCTGCCAAACGTAGGCAGGTAACGTGGGAGCGGGAGCCAGGGCAGGATCCAACTCCAGAAACACCTCCCGTCCCAGCAAAGCCGTCTGCAAATATTGGCCGGCATTGTAAACCGCCAAAGGGGTTTGTCCGCGCAGCTCCGTCCACGTAGGATTGATCTCCGCCGGCAGGGGATCGATCCCGATCAGTTGCACCAGCCGCAAATCCAAATCCCCTTCAAGCTGGACAACCAGGGTGTTGTTGTCGACCACCCGAACTATGGCTGCACGCTTTAGATCGCGCAGCTCCGGACGCGCCACCCGTGTCAGGGCCCAAGCGGGCCATGCCGAGCACAGCAAGGGCAAAGCCAGAACGCTGCCCAGTTTGATAAGGCTCCGTCCATTGGCTACAAGCAGGGATCTGGGGCGAGGAGAACTCGGAGTAGAACGCAGAGATTTTTTCAGCACGGACTTTAGCCGTTGCAGGACAGACTTGACAATAGGGATGGTTCGCATGTTGAACTTTGGCTAGATCTCACGCCGCCCTCGCACCGCCGCCCACTGGGCCTCAATGCGGGATCCGGCCTGCCGTCACTCTACAAAAAACTTGGGCAGATGGGTCGGTTCTGCGGGCTATCTCTCGATTTCAACTGGCGGATGCGCTACCCCGTGACAATCTATAGAGTCATTGCAAATAACAAGGAAACAGCTCGTTATTTCCCAGCTCCCCTCTCCCTGAGGGAGAGGGGCCGGGGGTGAGGGCTGTCCCTGAGGGAGAGGGGCCGGGGGTGAGGGTGTCCCTGAGGGAGAGGTCGCGCTAGCGGCGCGGAGCGCCTGGGCTGTCCAAAGAATCTCTCAAAAGCGGGGATCCAAGAGGGTAGTAGGGTTCTTCTCGACTTCTGCGGATAGGAGGGAGTTGACCAGCACGGTCACCAAGCCCAGCCGATTGCCCGCCAAAATATCGGTCAATAGGCGATCTCCCACCATGGCCACTGCCTCCACCGGCAAGCCCATCTGAGCTACGGCCCGCCGCAAGGCCCGCCGTGAAGGCTTCCCAGCGCGGTGAATGTAAGGTAGATCCAGGCTTTCTCCAATTTGTTGGATGCGGTTGCGATTGATGTTGTTGCTCACCAGCCAAATTTGAAAGTGCGGACGCAACTGCTCCAGCCAAGCGGCCACAGCAGGAGCCACCTCAGCCTGTCGGATTGGCACCAGCGTATCGTCCACATCGAAGATGACGCCTTTTACCTGCCAGGCCCACAAGTCTTCGGCCCGCAACTTCAAGACAGTGCCGGGCACCACCACATCCGGTTGCAGGAGCTTGAACCAAGGCTTACGTACCATTCTCGGCTAAGGACTTGTTTGAGAACTGGGCCGAGATCCCTGGGCAGCTTGCTGGCGCTCTTGAAGAATCTGCAATTGGGCTGCCTCGTGCTCGGCTAAAGTTTTGCTGAAAACATGGGTGCCATCGTAGCGGGCTACAAAGTAGAGGTAATCGGTCTTTTCAGGCTCCAAAACGGCTTTGAGGCTGGCCAAGCCTGGGCTGGCGATGGGGCCAGGGGGCAAGCCGGGGTTGAGGTAGGTGTTGTAGGGAGAGGGAGTACGCACCTCGGCAAGGGTGAGGCGGCGATCCGGAGTTTGCCGGATACTCAAGGCATATTCCACCGTCGGATCGGCTCCCAGGGGCATTCCCTGCTTGAGCCGGTTCAAGAAGACACCCGCGATCAAAGCGCGCTCTTCCGGCACCACAGCTTCCCGCTCCACAATACTGGCCAGGGTGACCCACTCATGCAGAGACAGGGAAGTGGCATGCTGCCGGAACAGGGGCAGAGCCACCGCAACAAATCGCTGGAGCATGGCATCGATCACCGCCTGGGCCTTTTGCCGGTTCGGCAGGGATCCCTCCACCTGTTCGACGGGAAAAAGATAGGTATCCGGGAACAGGTAGCCTTCCAAAGAGCTCAAGCTGGGGGGCAGCCAATCAAGGGGAGGGATCACGCGGGCTGTGGCAATGAAAACTTCAGCTGGCATCCAGTTGCGCTCGGCCAAAGCTGCCGCCATCTGCTCGATGCGCCAACCCTCCGGGATGGTCAGCCGTCTCTGCAAGATCCTTCCCTGCCGCAGTTGTTGCGCTACGGTCAGCATGTCTTGGTTGGGATCCAGAGCGTAGGTGCCCGCCTGGAAGACCCAGTCGCGCCCGAAGGTGCGGCTCCACAGCTCCCAGGCCAGAGCCGAGCGGATCACCCCTGCTTGGCGCAGTTGTTGCCCGATCCGACGGCTGCTGCTGCCCGGCTGGATCCTCACCTGGATCGGCTCTGAACCTCCTACAGGCTGGATCCAAGTCTGCCACCGCCAGTAGCCGAAGCCGACGGCCAAAGCCAGCAGGAGAGCCAAGCCCTGCAGCAAGCGCCGACCCCAGCGCCCACGGAAGCGGCGGGGAGCGCTTTGGACAGCAGAGGGTTTGGGCGAGACGGGATCCCCTGGGGCCGAATGCCGGATCTGCTCTGTCATCGCCTTCTCCTCCCAATGGCCTGAGCACACCTTTGGGCCAGGTTACTCCTCAACTCCAACTCATGCCAGGGCATCGCTGGGCACTCAGGGCCGACCTCAGTTTGACATACTCCCTCGCCTAGAGGCAAAGGATTCTCCTCGCGTCAGGATTACTGGTGGTTCTACAACAGCACCTCCAAGGGCCTACGGCCCACCAAAGGGGAACGGCGTAGCGGTAGGACGGGGCCTTAGGCCCAGTTTTTTGGGTAGCCTGGACTGCGCCCAGCTGGGATCAAGTCTCCTGGGCCAACCTGGCAGGGATCCCGTTGTTTTCGACAGTTCGTTGCCCGATCCAAGTGCCGATGGGCTCTCCCTGCACCACGCGATAGATGTTGCCGGGGGTGGTCAGGTCGAAGACCACAATGGGCAATTGATTTTCCTTGCAGAGGGCGATGGCAGTGCTGTCCATGACCCGCAAATCGTGGGTGAGCACATCCTGATAGCTGAGGACATCGTAGCGGCGGGCCTGGGGGTGGGTCTTGGGATCCGCATCGTAAACCCCATCCACCTTGGTGGCCTTGAAGATCACCTCGGCATCGATCTCCGCCGCCCGCAAGGCCGCCGTCGTGTCGGTGGTAAAGAAGGGATTTCCAGATCCAGCGCCAAAAATCACCACCCGCCCCTTTTCCAGGTGACGAATGGCGCGACGACGAATGTAAGGCTCTGCCACCTCTTGCATGGCGATGGCCGTCTGTACCCGCGTCGGGATCCCGGCTCGCTCGATGGCATCTTGTAAGGTCAGGGCGTTGATGACGGTGGCCAGCATCCCCACGTAGTCGGCAGAAGCCTGATCCATCCCTTGGGCAGCCGCCTCTTTGCGCCC
The DNA here is from genome assembly GCF_047502685.1 of Synechococcus sp. OH20. Taxonomy (NCBI): domain Bacteria; kingdom Bacillati; phylum Cyanobacteriota; class Cyanophyceae; order Synechococcales; family Synechococcaceae; genus Synechococcus; species Synechococcus sp. OH20. The sequence continues at coordinate 101,495 of NZ_JANSIQ010000021.1, forward strand.
GCGCCAGATGTTGCCCCCGCCCACCACGATCGCCACCTGCACACCGGCCCGCACCACCGCGGCCACTTCGCTGGCAATGGCCTGCAAGATTTCGGGATCGATCCCATAGGGACGTTCCCCCATCAGGGCTTCACCACTCAGCTTTAGGAGAATTCGTCGGTATTTCATCTTCATCCGCTCCAGCCCACCCCTGCCTACGATAGCAGGTTTGTTGGGCTAGCTCTGTTCACAGGATGGATCCACAGACTCTCTCGACAAAACCCCCCTCACGGCTGTTCTTCGCCAGCGCTGGCCTCATTGTCGCGGGGAGCAGAACGGAAGCGGCGGCCATTGCGAGCACGACTTTTCTGAAACTGCTTGGCATATTCGCGGTTGCGCTCGGCTTTTTCCCGCTTCAGGTTGCGTTTTTTGGCCATGCTGGTCTTCCTGACCGGTTATCCGGTATGAAGTGGAGTGCCCAAAGAAGGTGGTTTTTATCCTAACATGCTTGGCCGGCACTTTTCTGGAGCCTTCTGCTCAGCCGGCTAGGGATTCCCCCAACAGGGCCAGGCCCATCAAAACAAACCCCACTCCTGCCAGGGTCTTGATCCAGCGGGGTGGGATCATTCGCGCCACCCAAGCTCCTGCCCACACTCCGATGAGGCTGGTGCTGATCAAAGCGGCAGCAGCGCCCAAAAAGATCACCCCGGAGTTTTGCGAGCGGGCGCTGAGGAGCAGAGTGGCCAATTGAGTTTTGTCGCCCATTTCCGCCAGCAGAATCGAGCCGAAGCTCACCAGGGCCGCCCGTCCAGCCATTTGCCGCAGCAAAAACGGTGGGGTCTGGCTGTCGTTATCTTGGATCAACACGTTCCTCTGTTGCTCTCTGCTCTGTTCTGCCTTCTAGAAGGGGCTGGCGCTCTGGGGGATCGTCGCCGCGCCATTCCTGCCACAGCACATAGCCCCCGATCACCAGGAACCCTGCACCCGCCAACCATTGTAGCCAGCCTGGAGGGATGACTTGCCCCAGACCTTCCCCCAGCACCACGCTGAGCAAGCTGGCAGCTACCAAAGCGCTGGCGGAACCGAAAAAGATCGCCCAAGGAGATTGGGATTGGGCACTCATGAGCAAGGTTGCCAACTGCGTCTTGTCGCCCATTTCCGCCACAAACACAGTTAAAAAAGTAACAAGCCAGAGTTGCAGCGGGGATCCCTCGGCAGAGGGGAGGTCAGTGAGGGGCGGTGCCGTCGGAAGCTCAGTATCGAGGGCAACAGAGGGGGCCAAGCTCTCCCCGGCAGGCCGGAAATCCGCGGCGGCTCGCTCGCCGTTGAGGTAGTGCTGACCAAAGGTCAAAAAGCCAAAACAGAGGGCTAGGGACACGGCAATCAGACCCAAGCCCAACGTCAGTTGACCCTGCCAAGAACGCGCCGTTCGCGCCAGCGGGACGGAGTCCCTTGCCATCGCCTCTGCCCTCACAATCACCGACATGCAGCTTATCCCGTCGAGTAGCTCTTTTTCACCCCGTTTTGGATAAAGACAAGAGCGCTAGAGTAGAAGAATGAGGGGCGTTGGCCGAGCGGTTTAGGCAGCAAACTCATAATTTGCCTTACACAGGTTCGATCCCTGTACGCCCCATCGGCAAAGCTTCCCTGCAAAAGGGTTAGAGTGGCCAAAGAGGACGTAGCAAAGGCTCCGTGCGGGATCCCGTATCCAGAGAGCGGGGCGTCCAGCGTTTGGGTAAGGCGGCAGGGGATCCCCATTGCGCTTGGAGCTGGCTGAGGAATTGCCCCTGCTGGGCGCGCAAGCCGGCCAGGTCAGATCCGCCGTTCATCAGGGCAAACCAGATATCCCCCTGCTGGGTGGGCAATACCCCCGCCAAGGTGCTGACGCCGCTCAGGGTGCCCGACTTGGCGATCAAGATCGCCGGCAGCAGCCGCCGCTCCAGCACCCCCACGTCCTGGCCGACGACGGCAAAAGCATCGGCCAGAGAAAGCCCCTGCTCCTCGAGAAGCGATTGGATCGCCTGCCACAGGGCCACGTTGGCCCGTGGAGAGATGCGGTTTTCTACCCCCAACCCCGAGCCGTTGATCAGGTACAGCTCTTCTGCCGGGATCGCGGTGATGGCCTGGGCCATTTGTGCCACCTGAGCTGCTCCCCCCACTGCATTGGCCACCATCTCGGCCATGGCATTGTTGCTGTAGAGGTTCATCAGCTTGAGCAGGTGAATGAGGGGGGGCGATTCATGCCTGAGCAAGACCTGGGCCTCCGAGGGGATCTGCTGGGCAACCCGCACCGATCCCAAAATCTCCACCTGCGGCCTGGGCGTGCCGGGGGGCAAGGTCTGGAATTGCGCCTGGGCTTCCGGCGGCCAGAGGCGGGCATCCAGCCCCTGCCGCAACAGCGCGCCCGAGCGGGCCACATCCTGGAAAAAGTTCATGTAAAAGCGGCCCACCACCACCAGATCCCCCTGCACCTGGCGGATCCCCTGGGCGTTGAGGGCGTTCCCCACCGCGAAGGCTTCCTCCCAAACAAAAAAGGGATCCTCCCCTCCCAGCACCCAGAGATCGCCCTGCAAAACCCCATCCGCTCCCAGGGAACCTGTTGTCAAGTAGGTGGTCACAAAGCGATGGTGCGGGCCAAACTGCTGCAAAGCGGCCAGGGTAGTGGCCACCTTGGTCAGAGAGGCCGCCGGCAGAGCCTTGGATCCTTGATGTTGCCCCAAAACCTGGTCGCCCATCTGCAGCCAAACCCCCTGGGCGGCGGAAGCAAAGCCGCGACCGCTCAGCTGGGCCAAGTAGGTCTCCACCTGGGGTTGCAGGGATCCCTGCGCCGTCGCCTGGCAAAAATGAGCTGAGCTCAACAGCAGGAGCGCCGCCGAGAGCATCCCCACCCAGATCGCAACCAGCCGCCAGACCCGCCGCTGTCGTTCGCAATAGTATTGCAGAGCACCTTTCACCCAAAATGCCCTCTAAAAACGCCGACCCACCGCAGGAGCGGATCCCTCAGCTCGGCAACTCCCAGCCGCTTTCTTCTAGCGGCTCCACATCGATGGTGCCGGGGGGCGTTTGTCGATAAAAATGTCCATCGGCAACAAACAGCGGCTCGCCACAACTGGGGCAAAAGAAGCGGCTGCCCTCGATGGCCTGCGATTCTGACCCACACACCGGGCAGCGATCCGTGGCGATCCAGCGGCGCGCCCACCAGCGAAAGGCCAGCAGCACCAACACCGGCAGAGAGAGCAAGAACACCAACAGAGCCACCAACCCGGCGACCAGCCACCCCAACCCGACACGGGTCAGCAAAACTGCCAAGGCCAGGGATCCCAGCCAGAAGCCCCAGCCGGTTAGAGAAATGGAATAGGTTTTGGGCTGCTCAAACCGCATCTTTGTTTTCCCTTCCCGTATTGACTACGCTGACCAACGCTGCCGGGATGCCGCGGGCCTTTTCCCGAGTATGTTAGCCCAGACTCACCCGCACACCAGAAAAATCCATCCCCTAGCCATGCTCTGTAGGCTAGCTCATCCCGAATGAATAGGGCATCCGGTTTCCCGCACCCACTTTCTCGCCCTCTGCCGGCAGGTTTCCTGGTGTTGACAACCAAGGTCGTTAGCATCGCTGCAAATGCAGTTATTATCAATTACAGAACTTATTGACTGTTACGGCGACGTTGCCCAACAGCGGAGGGGCGGCATCATGGTCTACACGGAAGAAGCTTTCAAAGCAGAGCTGAATGCCAAAGGCTGGCGAGCCACTCGGCAGCGGGAAATCATCCTCCAGACCTTTCAAAACTTGCCTGAGGGGACTCACCTGAGCGCGGAGGATCTGCACAAAAAGCTGCGGGAAGAAGGCCACAACATCAGCCTTTCTACCATTTATCGTACCGTCAAGCTGATGGCTCGCATGGGCATTTTGCGCGAGCTGGAACTGACCGAAGGCCACAAGCATTACGAGATCAACCAGCCGGCCCCCCACCACCACCACCATTTGGTGTGCGTCAAGACCAACAAGGTGATCGAGTTCAAAAACAGCGCCATCCTCAACATCACCCAGAAAGTGGCCGAAAAGTACGGCTTTAAGGTGCTGGATTGCCAGCTCACCATCATCGGCATCAGCCCGGAGGGGCAGCGCTCGATTTTGTAGCCAAACAATTCCCGAAGCTCAGGCTGGCTCTGGGCGCTCTCCCGGCAGCGGGGCTGTACTGAGTTTGTAGGGAGATGGGGATCCCCTTGGCAGGGAACATGCCAGAATAGCCGCTGTAAAGTCGCAAGCCATTGGCAGTTGCAGCAATAGCTGAGCTTACCCTACCCAATCCGGGAGATGGCTATGAACGAGCAGGAAGTGGCGCAGTGGCTAGAGCAAGCTTTGGCAAACCTGCGTCTGAGGATCCAGGTGAAGGCCCAGCCCCTCCAAGACAATGCCGAGGACTACGCCTTGGTGGTCATGATCAACCACCCTGCTCACGTTGCTCTCAACCATGAGAGGCTGACGGCCTGGTTCCAGAAGGCAATTCCCAGCCGCTATCCTCAAGTCAAGCGCTTGGCCCTCTACAGCCGCCCCATCGGCCAACAGCAGGCCAACTGGAAAACTCAGGTGAGGCTGGCTCCGGAAGCGGCGACGGGCAGGGGGGATCCCGCCGACAGTCCAGATCTCAGCCGCTACTGCTTTGTCCAAGACCGCCAGTTGCTCACTGCCGACCTGCCTCAACCTTCGAGCGTGGTGCGCCAGGCGATCCTGGGTTTTCACGGCCTCACGGCTGGGCAAAAAGAGGAAGTTCTGCCCTTGCTGCCCACCTTGTTCCGCAACCCCGGCGCCGTCTCGACGGTGACGTTGTCGGTGGAAGCATCCCTGTGGCTGGAACCTCTGAAAAGCCTCAATCCCCATGAGCTGCGCCTGTTGAGCGTTTGGCTGAGCCGCTATTGCTTCAATCCCAGCCGCACCTTGGCCGAATTGGATCCCGCCACCTCAGGTCTTAAAACCGGACAAACAAGGCGCAGCTACCGCGCCCCCCAGGTGGGGGTTTCGCTGATTCTGGCCAGCTTTGCCGGCAACCTGACAATGTCCGCCGGCGTAACCCTGAGCTTATTGTTTGGCATGGTGTTTGTGCTGGCCCTGTCCGTTTTCGGCACCTTGGAAGGGGGGTTCTCTTTTGGCTCTCTCCTTTTTGCTGTTTTGCTCACCCTGGCCTTCAACGCCCTGATTTTCTTTTTGTCCCCCTGGCTGATGGACTGGATCCAGCACAGCCTCTACGGCACCCAGTGGGTGAGCCTGGCAGAAATCGGGCGTCGCAGCCCCGAAAGCGCGGAGGTGATCGAACGGGTCTGCCGCCAGTACAAGCTGAAGCAGCCGAAGCTGGGTCTGATCCGCGACCAAAACCCCACTGCCTTTACCTATGGCAGCCTGCCGGATACGGCCCGCATCGTCGTCAGCGAGGGCCTGTTCACCTACTTGGAAGATGAGGAGGTGGCTACAGTTTATGCCCACGAGCTGGGGCATGTGATCCACTGGGATTTCGCGGTCATGACCCTGGCTTCCACGTTGGTGCAGATCCTCTACCTCCTCTACGTCTACCTGCGCGACACGCGCCGGGATCGCAGAGGGGGCAAAAACATAGGTTCCTTGGCGCTGGTCGCCTACTTTTTCTACGTGGCTGGCTCCTACTTGGTGCTGTATCTGTCGCGGGTGCGGGAGTACTTTGCCGATCACTTTGCCGCCGAAACCACCGGCAACCCCAACGCCCTCTCGCGGGCGCTGGTGAAAATAGCCTTTGGCATTGTGCAAGAAGGGGAGCGGGAACAGGATGAGGAAGCCCGACAGCGCAGTGCTCGCCTGCTGGAAGGGACGCGGGCCTTGGGGATCTACGATGCCAAGGCGGCGGTGATGGCGGGGACAGCTTACCGGGTGGCTGCGGATCCCAGCCAGGTGGGCAGGGTGTTTTTGTGGGATCTGTTTAACCCTTGGGCCTGGTGGATGGAGCTGAACTCCACCCATCCCCTCACCGGCAAGCGGGTGCGGGCGCTGGGCACCTATGCCGAACAACTGGATCTGCCGGTGGAGTTCGACATGGCCAGCGTGGTGGCCCAGGGCAAGCAGCTCAACCGCCAGCAGCTCTACGGCAATTTTCTTCTGGACGTGGTTTTGTTAAACGCCGAGTGGCTGGGGGCGATCTTGGGGATGGTGCTCGGGATCCCGGCTCTACGGGCAGGGTCTTACGGCATGTTTGCCGGCCTGGCCGTGGCGGGAGCCAGCTTGGGCCTACTGCTGAAGATGACGGTGATGTACCCCAGCTTGGAAAACCCGCCGGCGTTGACGGTGTTGAAGGCGATGAGCAACCCCTACGCCAGCCCCTTGCGCGGCTTGCCGATGCAGTTGCAGGGGCGGGTGATTGGGCGAGGGGATCCAGGCTATCGCTTTGGCGCCGATCTCAAGTTCCAGGATGAGACGGGGATGATTTTCTTGCGCTATGTTTCTCGGTTTGGGCCGCTGGGCAACTTCCTGTTTGGGGAGAGCCGGGCAGGCAGGCTGATCGGCCAAGAAGGAGCGGTGGTGGGATGGTTCCGGCGGGGGGTAGTTCCCTACCTAGATCTGTCCCGCTTCCAGAGCAGCTATGGCGAAGTGGTGACCAGCCATCCTCCTTTTGGGCAGGCGGTGCAGGTGGCGCTGGGCTTGATTGCCGCCTTGCTGCTGATGGTCTTTTTCCCGTTCTAGGCTATCTGGCCAAGGATGCCAAGCTCAGGCTTTTGCCGGTTGCCCACCGTTGGCGCGGGCGTAGTCGTCGCTGAAGCGGACGATGTCGTCTTCGCCCAGGTACTGGCCGTTTTGCACCTCGATGATCACCAGGGGGATGACGCCGGGATTTTCCAGGCGGTGCTTGGTGCAGGGGGGCACGTAGGTGGACTGGTTGGTGGTGATCAGCCGCTCTTCATCGCCGCAGGTAACTTTGGCGGTGCCGGCAACGACGATCCAGTGTTCGCTGCGGTGGTAGTGCATCTGTAAGCTGAGGCGATGCTTGGGCAGCACCACAATCCGCTTGATTTTGTAGCCGGGGCCCTCTTCCAGCACCGTGAAACTGCCCCAGGGACGAGTTTCAGTATTGCTCTCGATCAGCCTGTTGAGGGTTTCGGCAGAAAGGAAAGGCGAGGGCTTTTCCAGGGAGGCCGGGTTGGCATTGGGGGTTTCCAGCATGGGATGCTCTCCTTAGGGCTTACCTTCAGCTTATCTCACGTAGCTTGGGGATAGGGTGTAAACTCCCGCCTGCCGGAGAGCAGGCGGCTGTGGGCGCTGCCACTGGGCCGCGTCTAAAAGAGTAGATTGGAAACCCAGAAGCCCCAAATTGACAATTTGTCGTCCACCCCCAACTCCTTCCCCCGCCCCCAAAGCCGGGAGAGGGATGCGATTTTTTGAATTGCGGAGGAAAACTTGCTATGTTCGGTCGAGCCTTGAAAAGCGGGAACCGAAGGTCACACCGATGGCCTTGGGTTTGCGGGCTGCTGCTGTTGTGTTGGCTGGGATTGGGCGGGCCGGCGTGGGCTGTGAGTTTGGGGGATCCCTTGCCGGAGTGGGCTAAGTCTATGCAGGTAGGGCGGCAGCGGCTACGGGGCGTGGAGCACTACCAAGGCCAAGAGCAGATCCGGGCCTACGGCAACCAGGCGGGGCGGGTGTTTTGGATTCAAATCGAAAGCAGTGCCGACCTGCCGCCGGATCCCCGGCAGTACCTGGGAGAGTACCAGGCGTTTCCAGCCGAGGTCATCCAGGTGGTGCCGCTGCGGGCGCGGCGGTTGCGCTTCCAGCAGGGAAATCGCAGCGCCGAATGGCAAGTTGTGGGCATGAGCGGCCACTTTGAAGCCGAGGCATTTAGCCACGATCTCGCCCGGCAGCCGTGATTTCCATCTCTTCCGGTTCTACAAGCACCGGCTGCCGCGAGGGTCGGGCGCATTCGGCCAGCAGTTGCCTGTATAGGGGCCGGATCTCATCCAAGAGGGCTTGGGCGGTGGGGTAACGGGCATCTGCATCGGGGGTAACCATGCGCTCCAAAATGGCCAGCAGGCGCGGATCCCCGAAGCCGAAGGGAATGGCTTCGGCCAGGGGTTCGCCGATCCGCGGCAACGTCCCCATAGACATTTCTACGGCCACCCGACCAAGGGCGAAAATATCGCTGTTGAAGCGGGGGCAGCCAGACAACTGTTCAGGAGGAGCATAATCGCCGGTGCCGATGAAGACGCCAGAGAAGGGATCTTGGCCAGGCGGGCCATCAATGTGCTGGATGGCACCGAAATCAATCAGGGTGAAATGGGTGCGTTTGTCTCGTCGGGTTTGGATGATATTCGAGGGTTTGATATCGCCGTGGATGACGCCATGCTGGTGGACAAAGACGAGGATCTTGAGGAGTTCACAAAGGAAGTGGGCGGTCTGGGCCGGCGACCAGATCACCCCCCGGTTGGCATGCTGCCGCAGCGAGGATCCCCGGACAAAATCTTGCACCGTGTAGAACTGCCCGTCTTCTTCAAAGTGGGCCAATAGCTTGGGAATGTAGGGATGATGGCCCAGCTTCTCGAGGATTTGCGCTTCCCGCTCAAAGGCTGCCCTGGCAATTTCCGCTATCTTCTCGTGCTCTTCTGTTCGGTCTTTGTCTTCTTTATCGTCCATGTGTCGCAGGCGCTTGACCACGCAGAGCGGGTTGCCAGGACGATGGGTATCGCGGGCCAGGTAGGTTTGGCTGAAGCCGCCGATGCCGATCAAGCGTTCCATTTGGTAGCGCCCCTTGCCAACCTGGTTGGGTTGCTTGGCAGTGCCAGCTCGCCGGGCTGCGCCCAGAGCAATTTGAGAGCGAATGCGGGCCAGCACCACCTCAGGAAGGAAAGGTTTGGTGAGGTAGTCATCTGCCCCTAGGTCAAAGGCGGCCACCATGGCCGCTGCATCGTTGTAGCTGGAGAGGATCAGCACCGGCAACTCCAAGCGGGAACGAGCCGAGCGGATCCTCTGCAACAGCTCCAGCCCATTCAGCCCCGGCAGCACCAACTCCATCAGCACCAGATCTGGCGATTGATGAATGATGGCTTCCAAAGCCTTGATGTTGTTTTGCGCTGCAAAGACGCTGTATCCAGCTTGCTCAAGGCTGCGTTTCAACTGCTGGCTAACCGCGGGATCCCTGTCCACCAGCAGAATTTTGCCAAGCTGTTTTGCAGAGGTCATCACAAGCGCCCGCGCAGCTCTGAGCTGAGTATATCCAATAACGGCGGGGATACGGGAATGCTGCGATTGCCAGGCCGTAGGGGATCCCCAACTGCCGTCCTTGCTAGGATTGGGGGGTGGTTGGTGTTGTGGCTATGGAGATAAATGAGGTCTGGAAGACCTTTTTGAGCAATCCTGTTCCTTTTTGTGGTGGCTTCCTGAGCGGCCTGCTGCGTTTGGATGTCAGGCAAGATCCCCTGCGCAGTTGGCTGGAGTCGCAGGGCTTGAGGGTGGAGAATTCGCCCGCCCCCACCCAAGGCCCCCAGTCCATTTCCATCGAATAGAGGTACCAGGGATCCCTTTGGAGGGTTTTCTCTGGGGTCTGGGCGGCGTCCCCGTTTAGTAGGGTGAGCTGAGGTAAGCCAATGTCCCCTGGACAGTCCGAACTCAGGAGATGGCGACGGCCGGGATCCCTTCGAGGCTGCGGCTACCTCGGCGGGATTGTCTTCCTGCTAACAGGGCTGGTTGCCCCGCCGTCTTGGGATCCGGCTTTGGCCCAGTCGGATCCCGCTGCTCCCCCAAGCTCCGAGCTGGATCCCCAAGCTTGGCTGCAGCGCTTCAACACTGCTCTAAAGCAATTGCCGCCGCTGCCCAACTTGCAGTACCGCCAGCAGGTGCGGGTGGAGGGATCCCAAACCTTCACAGCCACCTTGGATGTGCTCCGCCGCCGCGACGGCAGTTGGCAGGCGTGGGTAGCTGAAGGGGACCGCATTCGCCTGTTGGATTCGCGGCAACTGGAGGTGGTGAACCAATCGGACCTGCTCAAGCTGTATTCGGTGTACGTGAGCCGGCCCGAAGCGCTCCTGCCCTCGGTGAGTTTTGAGCTAGAGGCTGATCCCAGCCGCTACCGCGTCGTCTCCTCAGAACGAGCAGATCTGGCGGGATCCCCTGTCCAGCACTTGCGCCTGGAGCCCCTGCAGGAGGGCCAGTTGCGGGAGCTGTGGCTGGAGCCGGAGTCAGGGCTGCCGCGGCAGGTGCTCTTGTTTTTGTCAGGGGTGTGGGGGCAGGCTTATGTCCTCATGGGGTTTACGGCAGTGCCTGCTCCCCAGGGAGGCGCCCGTTACTGGCTGCCGGAGAGCAGCCGCATCAATGTGGGCTATGGGTTTTGGACGCTGGAGGGCCTGACCCGCCGCGTGTTCAGGGGATCCCTTGCCATCCGGCACGACTACCAGGACTATCGCCTTCTGCCAGAGGGGGTGCAGTTGCGCTTTTTGCCCTCACAGCCGCCGCTGGATGCACCGCCGGTGGTGGCCGGTCTGCCGGAGAGCAGTCCCCAACTGGAGCTGGGAGAGGTGCGGCCCTTAGGAGTGGACGAGCGGGGGAACCAGCAATTTAGCATTGGCCTGGGCAGACGCACCGCCGCAGAGACCCCCTTGGAAGACCGCATCGCCGCCTTTAACCTCACCCGACCGGCCAGCCGCAATGCCCTCACCCAGATCGATACCTTGGCCTTCTTGCCATTAGGCGACAGCCAGTTGCCGATCTATCTCTTTCAATTCGACACCGGTCGCCCTCTCTCGCCCCTGCAAGGGGTGGAGCGCCCGCGGGTGGATCCCAACGGGGTTTTTGATCCCAAGCCACCTGCCATCAAACTCTTTGGAGACTAGCTCCCATGCTGACCGATGCTGCCTACGGCGTGATCCCGGTGCTGCCCCTCCCGCCCGCCCAGGGATCCCACCTCTACCTGCTCATCCAGCACCAGAAAGGGCATTGGGCCTTCCCCAAAGGGCACAAAGATGAGGGCGAAAGCGACCTGGCCGCAGCCCAGCGGGAGTTGCGCGAGGAAACCGGCCTGACCGACTACCAGCTTCTGACCCTGCCCGGCCAGCCCGACCCCCTGACGCTGCAGGAGGCCTACACCTTTACAGATCCAGAGGGGAACGCGGTGGCCAAGACCGTTACCTACTACGTGGCCCTGCTGCCGCCCCAGTTTCCTCCCCCTCAGCTGCAGGTACAGCCGGAGGAGGTGACCACCTACCGCTGGTGCTCCTACCCCGAAGCCTTGGAGCAGATCAGCTTTGAAGAAAGTCGGCAACTGCTGCGCCGCTGCCAAGCCTATCTGGAGCCGCTTTGGAAATTGGAGAGCATCTAAGTTCCGTATGTTTACGGAAGAGATTTATTCGGATTACTTCTATATTGTCTTGCGTCTTGCAGGCTTTCCGTGGACAGTTTCCGCGGAAGAAAACCGCCAGACGATCTGAAGGTTAATTCTCATTTGTGACGATCGACTGGTGATCCCCAGTCATCGATAACCTACTCTGTAAAACCTACTCTAAGTTTCGTGCAGCCTTGGCCCGTTCTGTTAGGCTCGGTTCAAAAGGGGTTGTCTGGGTCGGAGCTGTGCTTGAACTTGAATCGTATTCTTGAAAACATTCTCGCGCCGACTTGTGAGTGGAGCATAGAGTTTCACCGATATTGTCAATCTCAGCGCAGAAAATTGCCCAAGCATGTCCTCTCCGCCGATGAATTGCCCCAACGTCTGTACGCAAGTCTCTGACCATTTGCTGAAGGTGGAGGCTGGTTTCACAGGGGTTGTTCGGTATTGCAGTGCTCTGGACAGAAGCGAGGAGCTGGACACTTGGTCATTGGTGTTCCACCAAGGTCGTCTGGGATTTGCACACCACAGCTTCGAGCCTTTGGAGCGACTGGACCGCCACCTGCGTCGGCTCAGCCATCAAGTTTTTTCTCTGACCCGCCAAAATTGCCTGCGTATCCATAGGCAGGTGGAAGCGCTGCTGGCTCAGGAGACGGGACCTCTGCCCGCAGACCTTCTGGGGCTGAGTTGGATGGTGACGGAACAACTGCTGCCTTGGGAAGCTGCGCGTCGGCTGAACACCTGGATCAGCGAGGAGGTGCTGCAAAATCTGTTGCTGGTTCCAACCAGCTTTCGGCAGGAGATCATCCCGTTGGACACGGTGCCCACCCTGGGTCAGTGGGAGGTGGGATCCCTGCTCGATCTGACCCAAAAGCGGCTACAGGCTTGGCAATCTTTGGGGCCTGAGATCACCTCCCCCTACCAACGGCCCTACTTTGCCAGCCGGGCTCAGGCAGAACGCCTTCCCGCCGAGCAACAGGAACGTCTGGGCCGGTTGCTGAAGGGGTTTAGCTTCCGCCAGTTGAGCGCTCTTCTCGATCAAGACGACCTGCGGATCGCTCGCCGCCTACATCCTTTGATCCAAGCCGGCATCCTTGTCCTACGGGATCCCCAGCCCCCCTTTGATCGGCTGCCCAAAACCTACGCGGCCAGGCTTGAGACAGAATTGCAGCCCTCAGAAACCCCCACCGTGCCTCTCCAACTGGCCAACGGGCTTGCGGATCTGGGCCCATCCCCCCCAGTCTCGAAAACCTGGGTTGTGGCTTGTATTGACGACAGTGAAGCCATGCTCAGCGAGCTGCAGCGGTTGCTGGAAGGGCACCACTTGGTCATCCACACCATCAGCGACTCTTTGAAAGCCTTGATGAAGCTGACCACTCTCAAGCCGGATCTCATCCTGCTGGACGTGGGCATGCCCAACGTGGACGGTTACCAATTGTGCAGCCTTATCCGCAAGTCCTCTGTACTCAAAGATGTGCCGGTGGTGATGGTTACGGGCCACAAAGGCCTGATCGATCGGGTTAAGGCGCGCTTGGCCGGTGCTACCGATTACCTGACCAAGCCCTTTCGGCAGGAAGAATTGCTGCAGATGGTGTTTCGCTATCTTACCTAGGGGCACCTTAAGCTTACGGTGGTTGAAAAACAAAGGAGTTGTCGATCATGGTGAAAGTTTTGGTGGTGGAAGATGTGGCCTCGGAGCGCCAGCTCATCAGCGATTACCTGCGGGCAGAAGGCTATCAAGTGGTGGCAGTGGCCAGCGCCCAAGAGGCATTGCAGCAGATCCGCAGCGACAAACCCGATGTGGTGCTGACGGACTTGGTCATGGAAGGCATGAGCGGGCTGGAGTTGTGCCGCCAAATCAAGAAAAACCCGGAGACCCAAAAGTTGCCCGTTGTGGCCTGCACTTCTAAAAATCAAGAGCTGGACAAACTCTGGGGCATGAAGCAAGGGATCGACCTTTATCTGACCAAGCCTTTTAGCCGCGAGGACATTGTGCGGGCCGTGAAGTCGGTGGTGCTGAGTTGAGTCTCGGGATTTTTTGCAGCGAATCTCCCTTGCTGAGTCCAAGTTGCGGTCGTGGTTCTGGGGTGCAGTCTGGTTGGGCCTTAGACGTTGCAGAGCGAGAGCAAAGATGCTGGCGACCTCTTTTTCTTCCCAAAGCTCTACTGCCGTCCGCACCGGAGAATTGTACTTACATCTCCAGTTGGGGGTGGACTGTCGGGCCCTTTTGCCCATGACAGTTGCCCAGGAAGTGCTAATTGTTGCCCCACAGCACTTTACTCTTCTCCCCAACCAGCCCGCATGGGTGCTGGGCTTGTTCAACTATCGCAACCGCATCCTCTGGGGCGTGGATCTGGGACAGTTTCTTGGCCTGGAGCCTTTGGACGTTGGGCAGCCCGAATACCATCTGGTGGTGATGCGCCCAGAATGTGGGGGGCTGGGCCTGGCTGTGCAACAAGTGAGGGGGGTGGCTCGAGTGGTCAGCCAGCAGATCCAGCCTCTAGCAGAAGCTCAACCCGTCCAAGATAGGTTCCGGCTGGATAGTCTCTGCGACTGTTGCAGTGGTTTGGTCTGGGAAAAGGAAAAGGAAGAGACTCTCTGGGTACTCAGCCCCCTTGCCATTCTCCAAAGGCTCAACTCGGCCTATTCCCAAGCCAATCCTTGATCCCTCTCAACCGTTTTCTCCTAGCTATAGGTAAAACCCTATGGTCTCCTTCCGTCCCCTCTTCCTCAAGTTGGCCCCCTCTTCTCGACCCCAGGGTAAAGTCGCCGGATCCCGTCTGGCTCTGGCGATCAGTCTCCCGCTGGGCATCAGCTCCCTGTTGTTTGCCGTTTCTGCCGGCAGCGTAGCCCGCACCTACTTCGATTTCGAGCCTTCCATCTCGCGGCAGTTCACCCTGCAAAACCTGAGCGATCAGGTGATCTATTTGGATGAAGTCTTGACCATGTCTGCCCGCATGGCTGCTGCCAGCGGGGATCTGTCCTGGGAAGAGCGCTACAACCGCTATGTACCTCAGTTGGATAAGGTGCTGGCGGAGATTCAGCGATTGGATCCCGCTTCTTACGAGGCCTACGCAGCCAAAACGACAGAAGCCAACATCAAACTGGTGGAGTGGGAGGTGCAGGCTTTTGACTTGATTCGAGCCGGCGAGCAAGAACGCGCCTTTGACCTGCTGCACAGCCCCGAGTACGAAGAGCAAAAGCGCATCTACGCCGAAGGGATCAACCAAACCCTGGAGGCCATTCGCGGCAACATTCAGAGCAGCGTCCGGCTCTACGAGCGGGATCTGTTGGGGGCTTTGATCCTTTCGGCTACCAGCTTCCCGATCCTGCTGGTTAGCTGGGGGATCATCTTGATCCTGGTGCGCAACTTTGTGCGGGAACGCAACGCCATCTACGAGCGACAAGTCTCCGATACCCGGCTGGCCCAACGGTTTGCCGATATTGCCCGGATTCGCCAAGAGCAAGAGCTGATCGATCCCCTGAGCGAGCTGTTGGGCGAGATGCGTCAGCGCTTTGGTGCCCAACGAGTGGCCTTCTATCGCCTGACCGCTCCCGAAGAGGCGCAGGTTATTGCTGAATCCTGCGACAGCAGCCTGCCTGACACCTTGGGCACCTTCCTCCGCCGGATCCCGGCTCCGCTCCAGCAGGCTCTCCACAGTGGGCAAGTTTACGCTTTTGGCCCGGTGCCTGGGGTAGACCTGGGCGCCGACCACCTGCAGATGTTGGGCACAATCCAATTAAAAGCCGAGATGGTGGCGCCGGTGGTACGTGGCGATGAGCTTTACGGTTTTTTGGCCGTAGGCCGCGCCCAAAGCCAGAGCTGGTCTGACGAAGACCAGAAAAACCTGGCCGAGCTGGCCAACCGCCTGAGTCAAGCTTTGGGTAACCTGGGGGCGCTGGAGCAAAAGGCCGTGGCCGCCCAAGAACGAGAGCGGTCGGAAGCGCTGCAAAGAGAGCTGCTGCAGCTTATTGGCGAGGTTACAGAGGCCTCGCGGGGAGACCTCACCGTGCGGGCGCAGCTAACCGCCGGACAGGTTGGCATCATGGCAGACTTTTTCAACGTCATCATCGAGAGCTTGCGCGACATCGTGATTCAAGTGCAGCAGGCTGCCGGGCAAGTCAACCAATCGATTGGCCGGGACGAGGCAGCCATTCGCGAGCTGGCCGAGGCGGCTCTCCGGCAGGCCATCCAAATTGAAGAGACCTTGCGCTCTGTGGAACAGATGACGCTCTCGATCCAGGAGGTGGCCGATAAGGCCCAGCAGGCTGCCACAGTAGCTGAGTCTGCTGCCACTACGGCTACCGACAGCAGCTTGACCATGGATCGCACGGTACAGAACATCCTGCAACTGCGGGAGACGGTGGCCGAAACGGCCAAGAAAGTGAAACGGCTGGGGGAATCTTCCCAGCAGATCTCCAAGGTGGTGTCCTTGATTAACCAGATTGCCCTGAAAACCAACCTGTTGGCCGTAAACGCCAGCATTGAGGCGGCCCGCGCCGGGGAAGAAGGGCGGGGTTTTGCGGTGGTTGCCGAAGAGGTGGGGGCTCTGGCCGCCCAGTCGGCGGAGGCCACCCGCGAGATCGAGCGCATCGTGGAAGGGATCCAACGGGAGACCAGCGAAGTGGTGCAGGCGATGGAAACCAGCACCGGCCAGGTGGTGGAAGGCACCCGCCTGGTGGAAACAGCCAAGCAGAGCCTAGGGCAAATTGTGGAAGTCTCGCGGCAGGTGAACCAACTGTTCCAGGCCATCGCCCGCTCCACCGAGGCCCAGGTCGACACCTCCCAAACGGTGCGGCAGTTGATGCAGCAGATCGCCAACATTGCCGCCCAAACGGCGTCAGCTTCGCAACAGGTGGCCAACTCTCTCCAAGCTACGGTGGCGGTTGCCCGTCAGCTACAGGCTTCGGTGTCCACCTTCAAGGTGGGGGAGGCAGTCTAGTATGGAGCCAAATCCCGATGGCCTCGACCCGCGCGAATGGCTGGTGAGGCTGCAGTTTTTGGAGGAGGCCCAGACTTACCTCAACACCCTGGAGACAGAGGTAGTGGGGCTGGGATCCCGGCAGTTGGATCGCCCCCGTTTGGATCGCCTGCTGCGGGCTGCCCATTCCATCAAGGGTGGGGCGGCGATGATGGGGTTTTCGGCGCTCAGCGACCTGGCCCACCGCCTGGAGGACGGCTTCAACATCTTGCAGGTGGATCCCCAAAAAGCCAAGCCCGCAGTAGAGCGTACCCTGTTGGCGGCGTTGGATTGCATGCGCCAAATTGTCCAGCGCCACCAGCAGAGGCAGCCGTTGCAAGAAGACTGGCTGAGGGAGAAAGTGGAGCCCATCTTCCAGCGGCTGCGGGAGCAGGTGGGGGAGTTGCGGCCGGAAGATACCGCGCAGGTGTTGGCTGCAGAAGCCGGGGGCGATATCCGGGTACTGCTGTTTGAAACGGAGGTGGAAGCCTGCCTGCAGCGGCTGGAGGGAGTTTTGGCCGCGCCCGACCAGCCCTGTCTGCGGGAGGAGTTTCTCATCGCTGCCCAAGAGCTGGGGGCGCTGGGGGAAATGTTGGATCTGCCTGCCTTTGTCAGCTTGTGCAGCTCGGCAGCCCAGGCTCTGGAAGCGCTGCCGCCAACTGAGAAAGAGCAGGTGTTGCCCGTTGCTCAGGCGGTTTTACAGGCTTGGCGACACTCGCAGGCCCTAGTGCTGGTGGGCCAGACGAATCTTCTCCCCAGCTCCTGGGATGCGGCAGAGCCTCCGGTCTCCTCCGCAGCAGAAGCCCCTCCCCCCCCAGGGGCCACTGCCGAGCTGCCGGATGCAATTCCAGCCAGGGCCAAAAGCCCCGCTGAGATGCTACGGGTGCCGGCTCGCCCTCTAGAACAGTTGGGGGAGCTGTTGGGAGAGCTCACGAGTGAGCGCAACCGCCTCAACAGCCGCCTGCAGCGGCTGCGGGAGCTGGCCAACTTGTTCAAACAGCGGGTTCGCACCCTAGAAGAAACCAACAGCCGCCTGCGCAGCAGCTACGACCGCGTCGCCGCCACTGTGCCCGCCTCTCTGCTATCACAAGCAAGGGATCCCGGCCTGACCCTGGTCGATACCTTTGACCTCTTGGAGATGGATCGCTATGGGGAGCTGCACCTTTTGGCCCAAGAGATGATGGAGACCATCGTGCAAATTGACGAGGTTACCGCCGATATCGACACCACGCTGCAGGAGACCGAGGGCAGCGCCCGCCAGCTCAGCCGCCTCTCCCGGCAAATGCAAATGCGTCTCGACCAGGTGCGCATGCAGCCGCTGTCGGATTTGACGGATCGCTTTCCCAGGGCACTGCGGGAGCTGAGCTTAGCCCATGGCAAGCCTGTGGAGCTGCGGGTTCTGGGGGGATCCACCCTAATCGAGCGTTCGATTTTGGAAGCTTTGGCGGATCCCTTGTTGCACTTGGTGCGCAACGCCTTCGACCACGGCATTGAAGATCCGGACACCCGCTTGGCTCGGGGCAAGCCGGCCAAAGGGCTGATTGAAATTGCCGCCAGCCAACGGGGCAACCGCACCTTCATTACGGTACGCGACGATGGAAGAGGGATTTCTCTGGACAAGGTGCGTGCCCGGGCCTTGCAAATGGGCTTTTCTGCCGCCGACTTGGATCAGGCTTCCAAGGAGGAGCTGCTTGAGCTCATTTTCCAGCCGGGCTTCAGCACCGCCGAGCAAGTCAGCGAGCTCTCGGGGCGGGGGGTGGGTTTGGATGTGGTGCGCACCAACTTGGAACAAATTGGGGGGCAGGTTCAGGTGGAATCTAGGGCGGGGGAGGGTACGCTGTTTACCCTGACTCTGCCTCTTTCCCTGAGCGTCAGCCGCGTGCTGCTAACAGAGTGCCGGGGGTTGATGTTGGCCTTTCCGGCCAACGCAGTGGAAGAGGTGCTGCTGGCTCCTGAGCTTCCTGCCGATGCCTTCCTTTGGGAGGGAGAGCAGGTTCCTTTGATCCCCGTAGGGCGTTGGTTTCGCTTTGCCCGCTGGCAGCCTGTCCAGGAAATGGATGGGACCCCCCTCCTCGACCGACCTGTGGTGCTGTTGGTGGCGGAAGGCAACCAGCCCTACGGTCTGTTGCTGGATCGGTTCTGGCGGGAGCAAGAGGTCACCCTGCGTCCGGTGGAGGGAGGTCTGCCTCTGCCGCCGGGGTTCTCTGGCTGCACCGTTTTGGCGGATGGGCGAATGGCCCTTTTCGTGGATCCGCCTGCCCTCCTAAGCTGGCTGCTGGCCCAGCGGGATCGGCCCTGCTGGCCAGCAAGGGATCCCCTTCCCCAGTCCAGGTTTGCCGCCCAGCCCCATCTGCTGGTGGTGGAAGATTCAGTTAACGTGCGCCGCTTCTTGGCCATAACCCTGGAAAGGGCGGGGTTTCGGGTTGAACAAGCCCGCGACGGACAAGAGGCTTGGGAACGGCTTGAGAAAGGAGTTCCCATCCAAGCGGTGATCAGTGATATCGAAATGCCGCGGCTGGATGGCTTTGGCTTGTTGGCCCGGATTCGTGGCCACTCCCTGTATAGCCAGCTCCCTGTGGTCATCCTGACTTCCCGCAGCGGCGAGAAACATCGCCAATTGGCCCAACGGCTGGGAGCCAGCGCCTATTTCTCCAAGCCCTTTCAGGAACAGGAGCTGATCCAACAGTTACGGGATCTGCTGCAGCCGGCCCCGCCGATATTGTCGGTAGCGAGGTAGACCATGGCCCTCCTCTCTCCTCTGCGCTTGCGCCGTCTGGCCCGCCAGGAGCACCTGAGAAACCAGCAAACCTTGATTACCTTTCAACTGAGCTCCTACTGTTTTGGTCTACCCATTGAACGGGCGCGACGGGTTTTGGCCTGGCAAGACTTTCAATCTGTTCAGGAGGACGGCCTTGAGCTTTTGGATACCAGCCGTCTATTGCTGGGCCGCGGGATCCCGTTTCTGCCCCAGGGAGTTCTGTTGCTGCAAGCGGGCAGTTGTGAGGACGGCCCACCCAATCAGGTCGATAACTCGAAAACGATGGCCATGCCCCTTCCCAGTCAGCCAATCCTGCGCCGCCTAGCTGCTTCTCAGGTACAACCTCTCCCCAGCCGCTACGCCGCCCAAGGCCGCCAACGAGGCATTGTGGGATGGATCCCGCCCGCCGAGGGTCGGCTCCCCCTGTTGGTGTTTGACCCTCATCTTTGGTCTGCCCGTCCCTGAGCGGGGATAGGGGGTAGCTCCAGTGCCGGGTTCTCGACGCGGGCTAGCTCCCAACGGTAGGGATCCCGCCGCTGCCAGTCCAGGCGGAAGGGCTGTTCCAGCGCGTTTACCTGATCCCGCGTCAGGTTGGCCAGAGGGCCGCCGGATCCCTCAATAATAAACCAGAGGGTGGCTTGGCCTTGCTCCCCAGGGCCGAGCTGCACCTGTAGCTCTTGAGGCCGGATGCGCAGGCGCAAAAACTGGCCGAAGACCTCGCGGCTGTAGGCCAGTGCCTGCTCTTTGTCCAAGCCCCAGCCATCGCGATAAGTGTCGGCCACTAAGTTTTCTACTTGGGCCCAATCTCGCCGTTCTACAGCTTGCAGCAACCTCTGGGTGTGGACTTGGATTTGCCGCTCCGGCTGGGCGTAGTGCCAAAAGGCGCCCCCTGCGATGGCCAGGACGACAGATCCCACCACCACCCAGCGCAGCCAGGGGGGAAGAGGTGCAGAGGAGTGGGAGGAGGAAAACACAGGTTTGAGCGGAGCCAGAAGAGGGCCTTCTCTAGCTTAGAAAATCCGGATGTGAGAAGATAGCGCTACGCGCCGCCATGCGAGTGGCTCCTGGCCTTCAGCAGCCTACCACCTCAAAAGCTGTGACCCGCATCAGACTCACACTTTAACTCAAGGTTACTTCAACTGCTCATGACCAAAGCTACCGACCGACTGCTGCTGGAGTTTGAGCAGCCTGTTGCCGCCCTCGAACAGCGCATCCAGGAAATTCGGGCCTTGGCCGAAGAAAACGACATCGACGCCTCCGAGCAGATTCGCCAGCTGGAGGCCAAAGCCGAAGAGCTGCGCCGCGAGATTTTCAGCCAGCTTACGCCTGTCGAGCGGCTGCAGGTGGCCCGCCATCCCCGCCGCCCCACCACCTTGGACTATGTGCAGACCATCTGCGACGACTGGTTTGAGCTGCACGGGGATCGCCACGGCCAAGACGATCCGGCCATCGTCGGCGGCCTGGCCAAGCTGGGGGATCAGCCGGTGATGATCCTGGGCCACCAAAAAGGCCGCGACACCAAAGACAACATCCACCGCAACTTCGGCATGCCCAACCCCGCCGGCTACCGCAAGGCGCTGCGGCTGATGGAACACGCCCACCGCTTTGGCCTGCCGCTCTTGACCTTTATCGATACGCCGGGGGCCTATCCGGGAGTCAAGGCAGAGGCTGAGGGCCAAGGGGAGGCCATCGCCACCAACCTGCAGACCCTGTTTCGGCTGGAGATCCCCATCATCTGCACTGTCATCGGCGAAGGGGGATCCGGAGGGGCTTTGGCCATTGGCGTTGGGGATCGCATCTTGATGTTTGAGCACGCCGTTTATTCGGTGATCTCGCCGGAAGGCTGTGCGGCCATCCTTTGGAAAGATGCCAAGAAAGCGCCCCAAGCCGCCGCCGCCCTGCGCATTACCGCCCAGGATCTGCTGCAACTGGAGGTGATCGACGAGATCTTGCCAGAGCCGGTTGGCGGCGCCCACCGCGCTCCTCTGGAAGCTGCCCAGACCCTAAAGGAGGCGCTCCTACGACATCTCAAGGAACTTTCTGCCCTGAGCGGGCGGGAGTTGCGGGAGGAGCGCTACCAAAAGTTTCGTCGTATGGGAGCTTTTCTGGAGCTGGCTCAGGAGACCAGGTGACCCGATCCCGCAGTTGCTCAATCCGGGCCGGGCCGATGCCCTTGACCCGCTGCAGATCTTCCAAGGAGGAGAAGGGGCGGGCCTCGATGATGCGCTGCGCCAGGCCTGGGCCAATGCCGGGCAACTGCTCCAGCTCCGCTGCGGTGGCGGTGTTTAAGTTCACGCGAGAAGATTGCGGGGTAGCCGGCTGGGAAGGGGATCCCCTGTCAGGAACGAAGATCGCCTCGACTTCCAGCAGCTCCGGCTCTGCTTCCGATGGGGAGAGGGCAACGGGGACAGGGCTGGGGCAGAGGCGGGCTCTCTCTTCCGCCTGTTGCTGCAGGCGGCGGCTGGGGCCAAAGCGGGCCTCGGCAAGGAGCCGCTCGAACTCGCGCACAAAGTGATCCGCTACCCGCTGGTTGCGGATGATCAAGAGGTTTTCGTCGTTGAGGTGGTTGGCCGCCACCGACCAATTGTGGGATCCGGTGATCACCGTGGCCTGGGGGGTGCCGGGGTCAACGATGGCGAACTTGTGGTGCAGTTTGTCTCCCGGAGCGAGGTTGGGCACGCCCACAGAGGAGGCGGGCACTGTCCAGGGCAGGCGGGCCGCGTCCACCCGGCAGTTTTCGTCGGGGAGCAGCAGCCCCCACATCTCTAGGGTGCGGCTGTAGTCACGAAAGGCAAAGCCAGGGTCAAACAGGCCGCGAATTTCTACGTTACGCTCCTGGCGCAGTTGCCTGAGCTGGTTGGCAATGCCTGAGTCGGTAAAGACAAACAGAGCCAGATCCACCTGCTGCCGCGCTTGGGCCAGGGTGGCCGCGATGAGGCCGTTGGAGGTGGCCTCATAGGGCAGGGAGCGGCTGGCAGGGGAAAAATGCACCCCCACGATGGCATCGTCAAGGTAAACCGTCTCCAGGGGGCGCCTGAGCTTTTGCACGCCAAAGCGGCTGTCGGGCGATCCCCCTGGCCCATCCCCCCACATGAGGTTGAATTCCTCGGTGTAGATGCGGGCCAGCTCGGGGCTATCGAGCAGCAGTAGGTGATTGGCGTTGCCCACACTGCCGGGGGCATCGAAATCCCCGTGAATATCGGAGAGGGTAAAATTGGCCGACCCGGTCAGCACCCGCTGCCCGTCGATAATCACAAACTTGTGGTGCATCAGGCCGCTGCCCTTGGAGCCGTTGGCGGTGTCATCCAGCCAGGGCACTTGCCCCCCATCGAGCAGGGCATAGACATCCCGGCTGGCGATCTCCTCAGGGGAGAACTGTCCGTCCCGGTTCACATCCACCAGGTGGCGGTACTCTTCGAACTTTTGACGGCTGCGCTCGTCCAGCGCCCCCACTTCGGCAGGGGTGAGCTGGTGCCAGGCCCGCACATAGGTGTTTTCGGTAATCACCCGCACCGGGATCCCGGCCTGCCGCCGCTCGGCCAGGGCTTGGGCAATGAGAGGCAGGTTCAGCTCCTGCACCGCCACATCCACCGACTGCCGGGCAGAGCGAATCTGAGAGATAATCAACTCCTCTAGGTTGTAGCCGTAGCGATAGACCTGGCGATAGGGATCTCGATAGGTGCTCTCGCGGCTTTGGTTGAAGGCCACCCGGATGCGGGGGTGCTGCGGCAGAGGGGCCAGGGTGGGCAGCTCTGGCTCTTGGGGATAAGGTCGGGGGCCTACCCAGTAGCCAATTGCCACCAGGAGCAGCAGCAGGGCAGCCCAGGGCAGCCAACGCCGCAGTTGCCGCCGCCAAGATGGGATCCCGTTCATCATCTCTCCAGACCTCACACCCCCTCAGGATACAAAAACTTCCAGACATCCTTGGCTGGGCCGCAAGTGGTCGTTTCGGGCATCATGGGTAGGGATAGGCAGTTGACGGGGGAGGCGCAGCGTGGAACGGCCTAAGTGGGTGGCTATTGTTACGGGAGCTTTGGCCATTGCCCTGGGGGTGGGCTACTTGCTCCTGGTGCAGCTACTGGACTACCGGGGGGGTGAGTTTCTGCCGGCGCCGCTGGAGCCGCCGGCGGTTTTGGCGGGGATCCCTGGCCGCTTGGGCTGAGGACGCTCTCCAGTGCCTGCCTCTCTCGTTGATTCCCTAGCTGGGGTCAGCCGTCCCTGCGCCGGCTCACCCGAAAAAATTGTATGCTCAGCTACACTAAGCCCTATGCTAAAGAAGAGGCTGCGGCTCCAGCTTGCGCCGGGGTTGCCAGCGGAGAGGGTTCAGCCGTCCTGAATTTGCGATCGCTTCTCTCACCTTTGTAGACCTCTGGATAGATCTTCAGAGCTTCTCTAGAGATCAGGCTCCGTTCCGGATCGGGCATTTGGGCAAGCTGTGGGTTGGCATGGTGCTGTCGCGCTCCACGTGGCTGTGGTTATTGACGGGGCTGGGCTTGGCGGCTCTCAGCCAATACCTGCAATGGGTTAGTGGCATCTACAGCTTTGTTGCTCCCTATTCGGTGCCGCTGGCAGATCTGCTGGTGGCCGGCATCCTGGGAGGAACGGTGGCGGCAGGGCTGGCGGTGCAGCACTGGTGGCAACAGGCTCGCCAACAGCAGAGGGATCCAACCCCAGGCAAACGGCGGGTTAAGTTGACCCGGGATCAGGTGCAGGCGGATCTGCAGGATGTCGATCGCCTCATCCAGAAGCTGCAAAACGACATCAGCCGTCGCGCCTTGCAAGCCAAGATGCAGGAAATCGACCGGCGGCTGGCCCAGGAGGAATTGCACCTGGTGGTGTTCGGCACTGCCTCTGCCGGCAAAACTTCTCTGATCAACGCCTTGATGGGGCAGCCTGTGGGGGAAACCGCTCCCACCCTGGGCACTACCCAGCAGGGATCCATTCACACCTATCAACTGGAGGGCTGGAGCGGCCCCATCTCCCTCACCGATACCCCTGGCCTGCTGACCATCGGCGGCGCCGGCGAGGCAGAAGCGCGCGCCCTGGCCCAGAAGGCCGATCTGCTGATCTTGGTGGTGGCCGGGGATCTGCTGGCCTCGGAATATGCCGAGCTGCTGGAGCTGGCCCGGCTGGGGAAATCCACCATCCTGGCCCTCAACAAGACGGATCAAATGCTGCCGGAAGAGGTGGAGATCATCTTGGCCCACCTGCGCCAGCGCACCGCCGGCGTCATCCCCCCTGAGCAGGTGGTGGCCATTGCTGCCGACCCAGAGCCCTTGAAAGTCCGCTACTGCTTTCCAGACGGATCCCGGCAAGAAACCTGGGAGCCACAGCCCCCCGATACTGCCGCCCTCATCCAGCAGATGGCCCGCCTGCTGCAGCAAAAGGGATCCCATCTGCGCCTGGCCAACGCCCTGTTGCAGACCCAAACCCTGGGCGAGGCCGTCCAGCAGGCTTTGCGGGAAGAGCGCCACCAACAGGGTCGCCGGATCGTGGAACGGATGCAGTGGGCGACAGCTGCTGCCTTGGCCGTGACCCCTCTTCCGGCTTTGGATGTGCTGGCGGGGGTGGCCATCCAGGCGCGCATGATCGGCGAGCTGCATCAGGTGTTCGATCGCCGCATCACCCTGCAGCAGGCCCAGCAAATGGCCCACAGCCTGGCCCAAATGATCGTGCAGCTAGGAGGACTGGAGCTGGCCACCCAGGCCCTGGGCTCTGCCCTCAAAGCCAGCCCCTGGATGCTCATGGGGATCCCCCTGCAGGCGGCCAGCGGGGCCTACCTGACGCGGGTAGCGGGGCTCAGCTACCTGGAGTGGCTGCAATCGGGGGATCCCTGGCAGGAGGAGATTCTGCAAGAGCGGCTCAAGCAGCAACTCCACAACCGTCATCCGCTGGCTTTTCTCACCCAACTGGCTCGCCAAGCCCGCTCCAACATCTAGTCATTATCAAACAGCAATGAAACAGTTTGTTACGTCTCTAGCTCCCCTCTCCCAAAGGGAGAGGGGCTGGGGGTGAGGGTGTCCCTCTGGGAGAGGGGCTGGGGGTGAGGGGGCAAAGCGTCTCAATCTTGTTTGAAACGACTGTAAAGTCTGTACTAACTGTAGTCGGTGTTGCTGGGAAAAGCGGCACAGGTTTTATCATGGGTCAGACCCAGTCCAGCATTCTCAAGTCTGCTGCCCCAAACTGACTTCCTTGGCGCCCTATGTCTTCCATCAACCCGACCTTGCCCATTCAGTGGATCGATGCAGATTCGGGAGAGGTGGTGGAGGAATGCCCCTGGGAGAGCAGCCCCCATCCGGGCACCTACGTTCAACTGGCGGAGCAGCACTATTTGGTTTTGGAAAAGCGCCACTCCTACCAATTGCGGCAAGGCAAATATCACCTCTGCGGCATCCGCGCTCTGGTGCGCCCCGTGAGTTCCCCGCCTGAGGTTGGCCAATTTCTAGGGGATCCCTCCTGTCGGTTCAACGCCCACTCGCCGCTGCTGCGCTGCGCCGTCAACCCCAGCGGGCCCTGCCAGGGCTGCCCCCACTACGAGCCGGCCCAGCGGCGTTAGCCTTCCAGCTCCAGCGCCAGCACCTCGGTCAGGGCGCGGCTGGTTTTCTCCCGGAACTCGGTTACGCTCACCCGTCCCAGCAAATACACCGCCAGCAGCATCACCGCCGCCTCCACCCCGAAGACAGTGGCGTAGGAGAGGACGGGGGAAGAGGGAAAGAGAATCCGCCCCAGATCCAGCAAGGCGCCACCAATGAGGGTAGAGAGCGCCTGCGACATGGCCTGTGCCAGGCCCCAGGCTCCAATGAAGGTGCCGGCGGTTTCTGCTGCCGTCAAGTCCAACATTAGGCTAATGGCGCCGTTGGTGGTGATCCCGGAAGCCAGGCCAAACAGGATCATGCACAGTTGCAACATCGCTGGCTCACCCGTAAACCCTGCCAAAATGGTCAACCCAAAGGAGATCGCCACCAGCAGGCAGCCCAGCCGAGCCGTTGGCTGCTTGCCCAGCCTGGGCACGATCAGAAATCCGGTCACCACAATTCCCGCCAGAACGCCCAGGCTCCAGAAGGCGTTGAGCTGGGTGCTTTGGGATACGGTCATGCCGAACACCTCGCCGCCATAGGGCTCCAGAACCGGCTGCTGGATAAACAGGCCCATGGTCATCAGAACCAAAAAGCCAAAGAAGATCAGGGTTTGGCGGCTGGCGGTGAGCACCTTGAGGGCCGTGCCCAGGGTGATCTGGTCTTCCCGCCCGGCCAAGGTGGAACGGGATCCATAGCGGGAATAGCGTTCTTCCACCCCCCAGGTGGCGATCACCCCCAGCAGGATCACCACAGCAGGAATAACAATGAAGAGGCGGTTGATCGTGCTCTGCAAGTTCTCGGGATCCAGGCCGCGCAGCAGCACTGCCGAGCCAATTGCCCCGCCGGCAATGCCCACCATCAGCATCGACCAGACAATCCCCACCAACTGGGAGCGGTTGTGCTCATCGGAAACATCCACCAGCAGCGCCGCAAAGGGCGTGGAGCAGGCGCTCAGGCAAAGCCCATAAAGAGCAAACATCAAGGCGGCGAGAGCAATCCAACCGTAGGTGGCCAGCGACCAACCGCTACTGGCAAAGCTCTGCCCCAAACCCCACACCACCTGCACCGCCAAGAAGATGCACAGGGCAAACAGCACCGAGCCCAGGCGCACATAGCCGCTGCGGTGCGTCCCAAACAAAGGCTTGGCATCGGAAAGCTGCCCAAACCAGACGCGGGCCGGGGAAACCAACTGGTGCATGGCCAGGGATCCCCCCACCACCGTGGCCGGGATGGCCAAGAGATCCAGGTCGATCATGACCCGGTTGAGCACCCCCAGCGTCAGCAGCGACATCATCCCCAGGCCCATCTGAAATAAGCCTAGGCGAAACATGACGGGCAAAGGCAAGGGAGGTGCCGAAGGCTGAGACTCTTGGGCAAGAGTCGAGGCAGCCGACAAGTTGACCTCAGGATCCCGTTGGATGCTAGCCATGATTGACAAAGTTGGCAAAGGCGCTACAGCTTCTCATCGTAGCCCAGCCAACCCCGGATCCTGAAAAGAAGGAGAGGCCCCAACCCAATCCTGTCTGAGGGAACAAAGCTGAGCCTTAAATCTTTCCGCGCCGGGGTTTCTCTACTACACTGACAACTGACCTGGTGCCAAGCGAAACGAGCCTTCGGGCCGCGGCGCTCGGCAGTTGCAGCCCTTGCACAGACAACAAACCCAATCTCGATCTTGTTTGAGACCGAGAGGCAAATCCATAGACAACTTTCGCTCAAGTCGGCGAAGAATTTCCCCGGCAACCTTATGGCTGACGCAGTTCCAGTTCGTCGCTACGACCTGTTTGTGCAAGCCTCGCGGCTGCTGCAGCGCTATCGGCAGTTGACGCCGGAACTGCGTCCGGTGGGAGTGGAGGTGGCGCTGGCCATCCAGTACCATCGCGCCCAGGCCGGCTCGGGATCCCTTCTGCCGGCGGTGGGATCCCCCCATGGCCTGCCTCTGCAGCAGGTGGCCCAGCGCATTTGCGATCCCTTCTACAGCAAAGTCCACCCCCTGCTGCCCACCCTGCCGGAGACGGGGGAGCCCTTGGTGTGGCCCTTGTTCAACCAAGGGGAAAATGGCCTTGTCCAGCCCCTGGCGCCAAGCAAAGTGGGCGGCAAACTAGCAGAACGGCGCTGGCTCAAAGCTTGTAACAGCCAGGAGGGCATTGGTTGTCATGCCCTGGCAGCCCATCTGTGGCAGGACGAGCGTTTTCTGGCCGAAGACCGGGATCTGTGTCCCTTTCGCCTCTACGACGGGCGCTACCCCTTGAGCGTGGATCAAGGGCGGCAAACCTGCGGCTTCGACGATCACCCTTGTGGCTGGCAACCGGGGCATCCCAAAATGCTGCAGGTGGTGGGCAAGGGCAAGCAAGCGGAGATTTTGCTCCCCCACTGGACCGAGGACATGTGGGCCATGCTCATCCCGCCCCATCGCCCCCTGCCCATCTATCCTCTGCTGGTGCTGCTCTACTTTGGCCAGGAGACTCTGCAGAAGGGGCGGAGCAGCCTTTCGGTGGAGCAGTTTCGCCTGGATTTTCAGTTCAGCCACTCTCAACTCAAGCTGTTGTTCAACACCCACCCTGAGCACCCTCTCAATCGCCATCTGCTCGCTTTGGCAGCGCAACCAGAGGTGGAGTGGGGATCCGCCGAGCTGTTGCCCCAGATGCCGCCCCTTCTCCATCAACCTGCCGGGGGTAAGGTGGTCTTGGATCCGGATGAGCCGCCCCAGTTTCGCAGCAGTGGGATCCCTTCCTGTGCGGGGACAGACCCGCTGATGGCAGAGCGTCGCCGTCGGCGTCAGTTGGAGCGCAGCGAGCGCCACAACGAGATCTTGCACCACTTTCGCCGCTGGTTCCGCCTGGCCGGGCTGGAGGTGCGGGAAGACCAGCACACGTTTGACTTTCTGGCGGTGGCAGATGGAAACCTGCTTTTGGCCGAGGTGAAATTGCTACACCACAAAGATGCGGCAGAGGCGCTGCAGGAGGTGGTGGGGCAATTATTCTATTACGAGCGCTTTGCCCTCACCCCCTGGATCGAACAGGGCTTCTCCGTCCAGAAGGCGGCCGTTTTCGATGGTCCGCCCCCGGATCCCTACATTCGATTTCTGGAAGACCTGGGCATTGCCACCTACTGGATCAACGAACAGCAGATGATCGACGGGCCGGAGAGCTCCTTGCGGCTGTTGCGCCAGATGGAAGTGCGGGTGCGACCGGATCCTGAGTTGGGAGATTAGCCTTTTTTTCGGCTCCAGCCTGACGGTCATTAGAGTCGTTTCAAGTAGCAATTCAAATAGCAATGAAATGTTTCTCTACGTCGTTATTTGGTACGCAACGCTGTCGCAAACGTGCCGGCAGCGCGGAGTGCGATCCCTAACTCCCCTCTCCCTTTGGGAGAGGGGCTGGGGGTGAGGGTGTCCCTTTGGGAGAGGGGCTGGGG
>NZ_JANSIQ010000021.1:130605-149242 GCF_047502685.1 Synechococcus sp. OH20
GGGTGTCCCTTTGGGAGAGGGGCTGGGGGTGAGGGTGTCCCTTTGGGAGAGGGGCCGGGGGTGAGGGTGTCCCTTTGGGAGAGGGGCCGGGGGTGAGGGTGTCCCTTTGGGAGAGGGGCTGGGGGTGGTCGCGCTAGCGGCGCGGAGCGCTTGGGCTCGCCTTAGAGAGATGGGCTGGGGGTGAGGAACAACAGCAGGGATCAAGGGCTTGGGGAGGAGATCCCAACCTGAGCGCAAACCTGGCCCTGCCGATCGAACAGGGTTACCTGCACCGGCAGGGATCGAGCAGCATACTTTTGCACATAGGCTGTCGCCCGCTGGCGGATTTGTCGGGACAGCTCCTGCAGCACCGGCTCTGCCCAGCCCAGCTCCTTCAGATACTGCACCGCTGCCTCCACCGTCCTTAGCTCTAGCACCTGCCGCGCCTGTTCGGCTGTTCCCCCGCAGCGGATGAGGGCTGCCATCAAGATTTCCAGGCGGGCATCGGCCACATGGCTGGAAGTGGTGAAGATGCCCCCTGCCAGCTTGATCAGCTTGCCGTGGTAGCCGATCAAATGAACCGACTCCGCCCCCCGCAACCCTGCTTCCACCAGCAGCGGCCCGATCCAATTGGCCACCAGTAGAATCTCTTCCGCCGGGATCCCTTGCCTCAAGGCCACCTGCTGCCCATGGCTACCCACGCAAAAGGCCAGATGCCTGTGCTTTTCCAACTTCTGCTGCAATTCGCAGCGGGCCCGCTCCAGGCTCTCGGCGCCGGCAGAAGGCTCCACCTCCGCCCGTGTCCCCAAAAGAGCCAGTCCTTCCAGCACCCCAAACGCCGCATTGGAAGTCCGCTCCGCCAAGAGTTTTCCCTCCGGCAAGATGATGCGCACCCGCAGCCGATAACCCTCTGGGATCCCAGACAAAAGGTTGATCTCAAACAGGCGCCGGGCGTAGGCATAGATGGCCGGGCTGCCGTCGGCGTGTCGTCCTAGCCCCTCCCCCGCTTCCAGGAGCAAAGGGAGAGCGGTGGGATCCCGTTCCTCCAAGCTCACCCAGGCCCAGACCGGTGTGTTGCGGGTGAGATCCAGGTGAGGGCCGGGATCCGAGCGGGTAATGGCCAGAGCCGTGTTCTCCGACAAAGCTGCCACCTGCTCTACCGGGATCCTGACCCAGCCGGCAGCGGATCCCGCCTCAGGCTCCACCTGCACGGCAATGACAGGATGAGCGCCGTCCTGCTCCAAAGCGATCCCGATGAGACGGTGGAGAGCAGCCTTAGCAGCAGCTACCGCAAACACGGGCAAGGTATAGCCCTGTTGGGGAAAGGGGAGAACCGCATCCTGCATTTTTTGTCTGGAAATAGAGAGAAACCTGCTCTGGAAAAAACTTTGGAGAGAGCCTATCTCAATTGTGGCCGACGCCAACCAGCAGGACTGGCTTGCTAGGGTAAACTCCTGAAGCCGACGTTTAGTTCTCCAACTGCGTAATCGTTAAATGATCTAGGGGAAGAAGGGGAGAAGCGAGAACTTATCTCTTTCAATAAAAGTAAAGAGTCAAACTGGGGCAGCTATGAGCGAAGCAGTGCAGCACTATCTTGAGCGTCTGGAGTCGCAAATACAGGAGCTGAAAGCTGCCATCGAGCGGATGCCGGAGCAGGTGGCAGCTGCTCTTCTGGCAAAGCAGGAGGCTAAAAAAAATGTCCCCGCCCCCTCCCGCTATAGCGTTCTGATCTCAGACTTGGTGGAAGATGGCAGCCACAACTTCCTGTTGGATGATGAACCCACCGTGGTAAGCAGCCGCAGCATGGGACACGAGCTTGCCCCAGAAGCCCAAGTCCAGCGATTGAGTGCCCAATTAACCGCTGCCTACAACCGCATCGCCGCCCTAGAGGAGCAGCTCTTGGCTCAGCGCCTGCAGCACTAAACCAACAAAAACTAAGACGTGAAAACTTTGCCAGGGCTTCAGCGAGAGGCGACAGAGGGGGTGCCTTTGCGCTGTACATCCTGCATCTGAAAGCCGTGCTTGCGCAGCTCCTGATCCAGCAGCAGCTCGTTTTCCACGTGATCCACAAACAGCACACCATTGAGGTGATCGATTTCGTGCTGGATCACCCGCGCCAGCAAATCGTCAGCTCGAATGGTGCGGGGCCGACCGGTTTCATCTTTAAACGAAACCACGATCCCTTCTGGGCGCATCACCTCGCAAAATACCCCCGGAATGCTCAGGCAGCCCTCCTGCCCAGCAACTGCTTCGCCAATATACTCGCGGATCTCCGGGTTGATCAGCACCAGCGGCGGCACCTCCGGCTTGTCGGGATGGGGATCCACCACAATCATGCGCTTGGGAATGCCCACCTGCGGAGCCGCCAGACCGATCCCATCCGAGCTGTACATGGTCTGCAGCATGTCGCGAGCAAGCTGGCGGATCTCATCGTTGACCTGGCTGACACGCTTGGCCGGCTGCCGCAGCACCTTGTCGCCCATGCGATAGATGCGCAGGGGCGGATGCTTGAGCTTCACTTTGGGGACAGAAAGAGTGGCCACCATCCGGCAGGTCTCTCAGAATAAACAACAGCAGACGTCCAGTCCAGACTTCTATTTTACATTCGGTTCATGCCGTGCCGAGGCGATTCGTCTGCCGCTCAGCCCCCCTCTCCCTCTGGGAGAGGGGCTGGGGGTGGTCGCGTGAGCGGCGCGGAGCGCTTGGGCTCGGCAGTGTGTCAGGTCGAAAGACTGGCTCAGGCTCGTTTGCAATGACTACAACTCAGAGCTGCCGTCCCCAGCCTCTGGGGATCCCTGGCGGTCAATGGCTTGCTTGAAGCCCAAGGCCACCAAAATGTTGGAGAGGGTGAGAAAAGCCTCTGCCCCCCCATGCAAGGGATCCACGTTGGCCAGAGAAGTGCCGTAGTGAACCTGAGCGTACAGCCCTGCCGGGATGCTGATGGCCACAAAAAGGAGCAGCAGCCAAAACCCAGTCAGGGCCAGCCGCGGGATCCGGCGCAGCCGCGACAGGAAGAACAAAAAGACCAAGTAAGGAAACAAGGAGAGGGCAAACAAACTGTTCATCGCTCAGTCGGGCTCCCCCTCCCGTGAAGGTGCATCTGCTGCCTCAGCCCGCCAAATGTGGTAAGCAGCCCAGGCCAGCGTACAGTTGCCGATTAAAGTAAAACTGGCCTGGGCAGTTACCACCCAGTCCAAATTGGGGTCGTTGTCAAACCAGTGCCAGGTGATCGCGCACATCGCCCCCAGCAAAGCGGGCAGCATTGCCCAGCTCAAACTTCGCCACTCGGGCCGGCCCACCCGCCCCCCAAATTGCCACACAAGCACAGTGGCAGCGCTCCACTCCAAGACACTGGCGATGTGAATCCACCAAGTGGGAAGCGAAAGGGCGTGCATCAGGCGCTGAGGGAATGACGCAGCAGTTGGCGGTAAGTGGCTTCCTGCAACAGCATTTGCTTGTGCAGTTTAACCAAGATGTCTTTGGCCTGCTCGTGGCTCATCCGAGAAACCAAGGTCTCGAAAGCCCGCTGGCGAAATTGCTGCTCCAAGGAGAGATCTAGCGTTTCGTCCATCATTATCACCTCAGGGTGCTCAGGTTTAGGGATCTGCAGAGGGTTGCAACAGCGCAGATCCGGCCAGGTAGTGCAAGCAATCTAATACACATCTTAACAAATTGCAACAACATGGCAAGGTGCGGGATCCCGGCGGTGCCTGAGCTTGGCCGGGGCGAGGGCAGAGGAATTCAACCCGGTGGCAGGGAGAGTACAGGCCTGTAAAGTTTGACAAAGGTAGATTTTGGACCAGGAAGCGGGAGGATTTTCCGGCAGGGATCCCTTTACATCCTTTCATGTTGTGCGATTCGGTAAGTCTCCATGATAGAAGTGAATTACCCTGGAGCCTGGTTGCCCCTCTTGCTGATTGGTGCCTTACTTTGCTTGAATTGCTATGACCATTTTTGTGGGAAACCTGAACTATAAAGCCTCAACAGAAGAACTAGCAGCTTTCTTCCAGCAGAGGTGGAACGTTAAGTCGGTTACAATCCCGATAGATCGGGAAACGGGTCAGACAAGAGGCTTCGCGTTTGTGGATCTGGCAACCGAGGCCGAGGAAGATGAAGCCATCGAGAGTGCTAACGGGCAGGAGTTCATGGGCCGGCCCTTGCGTTTGGATCGAGCCAGACCCCGCCGACAAGCTTGAGCCAAGATTCCTAGCTCTGGATCTGGGAGGCCAGGCAAGCAAAGAACTCGGCTCCGCTAACGCGAACGGCAAGGTTGATCCCAACAGATGAGAGGGCTTCAAAGACTCCAAGAGTATCCAAGATGGTGAGGCTGCTACATCTTGCGGACGTTCATCTGGGCAGCAGCCTTGCCCATGGTCACATCAACCCGGCCACCGGATTGAACACCCGTTTAGAAGATTTTGTGACTTCTTTGCGCCTGTGCATTGACCATGCGCTCAACCAAGCGGTGGATCTGGTGTTGTTCGGGGGTGATGCTTTTCCCGATGCAACACCACCCCCCCTCCACCAAGAGCTTTTTGCCCAACAATTTCGCCGCTTGGCCGATGCCGGGATCCCGACCGTCCTGTTGGTGGGCAACCACGACCAGTATGGGCAAGGGCAAGAGGGCAACAGCCTGGCCATCTACCGCGCTTTGGGGGTTGCAGGCTTTATCGTGGGAGACAGGCTGCAAACTCATCGGATCGCAACTCGCAGCGGCCCGGTGCAGGTGACGACTTTACCTTGGCTGAACCGCTCCGCTCTGCTCACGCAACAAGAGAGCTTGGGACTGGATGGGGAAATCCTCGCCCATCAGCTCCTGCAGCGTCTTCATCTGGCCCTAGAGGGGGAGGTCCGCACCCTGCAGCCGGGGATCCCGGCGATTTTGCTGGCTCACGTCATGGTAGAGACGGCCCGCTACGGAGCAGAACGGCATCTTTCGGTGGGTAAAGGATTTACGGTACCCCTCTCGCTGCTGGCGCGGCCTGCCTACCAATACGTTGCCCTAGGGCATGTGCACCGCCATCAGGTGCTGTGTCGGGATCCCTTGGTGATCTATCCCGGCAGTATTGAGCGGGTGGACTTTGGCGAGGAAAAAGAGGAAAAAGGTTGTGTGCTGGTCGAAGTCACCCCCACAGGTGCGAGCTACGAATTTTTGCCCTTGCCCACCCGCACCTTTCACACCATCCGCCTGGATCTGAGCGCCGATCCGCCACAGCAGGTGCAGGCCAAACTGCTGGCCGCCATCGCCAAGGCGCCGGTGGCCGGCT
This sequence comes from Synechococcus sp. OH20, assembly GCF_047502685.1. NCBI lineage: Bacteria > Bacillati > Cyanobacteriota > Cyanophyceae > Synechococcales > Synechococcaceae > Synechococcus > Synechococcus sp. OH20. Next base: position 135,852 of record NZ_JANSIQ010000021.1, read on the forward strand.
CTATCCTGCGGTTGATCTACCGCCTACGCCCCGACCAGCTCGACTGCGTCGATGAGCGGGCTTTGCACAATGCTCTCGCCCCTGCCTTTAGCTATACCATCACTCCGGAAGTGATCGGCCCCGGCCGCATCCGTCTGCCGGGCTTGGATCCCAGCCGACTTGAGCCCCTGACGGCTCTGGAGCAGTATCTGGCCGACCGCAGCGATCTGGCCCCTTTGCACAACGAGTTGCTGGCCGCCGCCCGTCAGCTGCTGGCAGAAGCCGCGGATCCCTCACAGGACTGGGATCCCAATTGGGAGGAGCCTGCCCCGGCGCAAGAGGAGCAGTTGCCGTTGTTTTGAGGTGTTCCCTCTGTAAGGGCTCGCCGAGGCTGAAGATCCCAAGTCTCAGGTGATCCGAATCACTTCCAGATGGCAAGAAGCGACACAAACTGGGGATCGGGTTGAAGACGTTGGCAACGACGGCATCAGCTCACTCACAGGGAACTGCTCAGACTGGCAGACCTCACACTGCCAGTCTTTTTTTGGGTTTTGAGTTGGGGGGCTGTGCAGTTGCAGCGGGCTCGGTACGGTTCTCCCGTTGGACTTTTCTGGTTATTCCCAACAATAGGGTTTCCCCGCAAGGCCGACTGCACAGACTGTTTCTCTAGACCCAATTTTATTTTTATTGATAAAGCTAGTGCCTAGGTGCGGGATCCGCCGGTTACGGTATACTGCATGGGATGCAGCCCTTTTGCCGGCCAATCGCTGCAATGCCATCGGGATCCCTAACCAAAACTTTTTGCGATAGCCGGCAGATCCCGGCAGAGGGTTGCTATCCCTTGTATCTCAGTCTTTCGAGTAGCCTATGACTGCAACTTTTGTTCACACACCTTTGGCGCAAACCCTGCTGCCTCGCCCTTCCCGCGTTCGAGACTTGCTGCTGGTGGTGGGAGGCAGCTTATTTGTAGCGGCCCTGGCTCAGGTGCGGATCCCTTTGCCTTTCACGCCGGTACCGATTACCGGACAAACCTTTGGCGTGATGCTGGTGGGAGCAGGCTTTGGTGCCAGGCTGGGCTTTCTCGCCTTGCTGCTGTATCTGCTGGAGGGGCTTTTGGGATTGCCCTTCTTCAGCGGCGGCGGAGCTGGGCTCAAACACCTAGCCGGAGCGACGGGGGGCTACCTGCTAGCTTTTCCCCTGGCTGCTGGGCTGATGGGCTGGTTTGTGGAGCGCTGGGGGGTGGATCGCGACCCTTGGAAGATGGCGGCGGCTATGCTCTCCTGCTCGGCTTTGATCTACGTCCTGGGAGCCACCTGGATGGGGGTATGGCTGAACGAGAATGTCGGCCCCACCTCTCTCTTGGCAGTGCTCAACAAAGGGGTCTTCCCTTTTATACCAGGAGACCTGGTGAAGTGCGGGCTGGCAGCAGCCCTGCTGCCCACCACCTGGCGCTGGGTTGGACGAGAAAGGCCGCCGGCAGACTCCTAACCCCCTAGCAGCAACTCAAAGCTCGCCCCAGCAGAACCGGAGGGTCTTGAGGTTAGCTTCACGCCAGAAAATCTAAAAAAAAGATAACGGCTGCGCGGATCTGACCTTTTTTCTGAGATTCTAAGAACTGTGCTCAATGCGGTGTTCAATACAGCTTGTTTATGGAGCCCTTCCTTATAGTGCTCTAGAGTTTTATAGGTCGCGACTAGGCCCCCTTGTGGGGCTTTTTACTTCTCGAGAGGTACCTTCTTCTCCAGCCACTGGGCCACTTGGTCTGCCAGATCAACTCCTTCCAATTGAGAGATCTCTCGAAGCATCGTCGGGCTGGTCACGTTCACTTCCGTTAGTCGTTCTCCGATAACATCGATCCCAACAAAATAGAGCTTCTCCTGCCTTAGCACCGGTGCCAAAGACCCGCAGAGAGCCCGTTCTTTTTCGGTAATCTTGGTTTTTTCTACCCGACCGCCGGCGGCCACATTGCCGCGAAAATCTCCCTCCCCAGGGATGCGATTGACGGCACCCAAAGGTTCTCCCTCTAGCAACAAGATGCGCTTATCTCCCATCGCTGCTGCTGGCAAATACTCTTGCACCATCACGGGTAGCTGGCCAAATTGAGTGCTCAGCTCGAGCAAAGAATTGAGGTTCAGATCCCCGGCACTGACCCGCAGGATCCCTTCCCCACCCTTGCCACCCAAGGGCTTGAGCACCGCCTGCCCCATCTCCTCGACGAATTGGCGCAGCAGGTGTTTGCTGCTGCTGACGCAGGTACGCGGGATCCACTCTTGGAATTGCAGGGCGTAGAGCTTTTCGTTGGCCGAGCGGATCCCAGCAGGATGATTGAGTACCAGCGTGCGGCTGGGGGAGAGGCGATCCAAAAGGTAAGTGGCATAGAGATAGGCCGTATCCACCGGCGGATCCTTGCGCATCCACACCGCCTGCATTTGGCTCAAGGGCAACAGCCGCCGTTCTTTGACCTCGTACCAGGGATCTGCTGCCGGATCCAAGGCAATTTCCTCAACGGCGGCCCAGGTTTCCCCTTGATCCCAGTAGAGATCGGCCAGTCCCAAGCAAAAGATGCGGTGTCCCCGTCTCTGCAGCGCCTCCATCAGAGCAACGCTGGTGTCATGGCCCACCTGCAACTGGGGCAACGGATCGACAATGAAAGCTACCTGCATGGAAGGTGGGGTTCACTAACGAAACGCTGCCCCGAGTATGCAACAAATCGGAGCCGATTGTTCCTTACCCGCAACCCAGCAGGACTGGCTTTATTAACATCCTCTTAACCTCGGCAAGCGGCGCAAACGTTAGCTTGATAGGTGGAATCCTTAGTTAGCCCTCAGTCCTCGGCTAGGTTGACCGAGTTTCTGTCCCAGCTTGTGAGGAACAACCCATCCGTGAGTGCTCCCCCTTCTCAACCCTCCGAGCCGGTTCGCATCGAAACCACGAGGGACTTGCTGGCAGCCCTGCGAGAAGGGCGCTCCCTGCTGGGTGCCAACCTCGAAGGCGCCTACCTTTCGCGGGGCCTGTTCGACCGCATCCAGATGCCCAAGGCCAACTTGACGCGAGCCAACCTGCGCTCGCTCAGCATGCAGCAGGCGGATCTGCGGCTGTGCAACTTCCGCCGTGCCGAGCTGGAGCGGGCCAATTTTGCCGCCTCCGATCTGCGGGGATCCAGCTTCAGTCAAGCCCTGGGAGACTACAGCAACTTCACCGCTGCCAAGCTGGACAAAAGCAGCTTTCAGGGGGGGCGCTTCAGCCATTCCATCTTTCGCGAGGCCAGCTTGGTGGCTGCCAACCTGGCGGGAGGAAACTTTTTTGCCGCCGACTTTTGCCAAGCCAACCTCTTTCGCTGCAACCTCTCCCAGGCCGTCCTGGCCAGTTGTCAGTTGCAACATGCCAACTTTGACCAAGCCCTCCTGGTGGGGGCCAACCTGCAAGAAGCTCAACTTGAAGGGGCCAGCTTTGTCGGCGCCGACTTCACCGACGCCAAGCTCTCGGACGAAATGCGCAAACTCTTAATCGAGCGGGCCAGCGGCACCAACGAGCTGACCCAACGGGACACCCTCAACACGCTGCTGGCAGGTTTACAGCCCAAGTCGCGTAAGCTATTCGGGTTGCTGTGAGGGCTGGATCCGGCAAGCACAAGGGGGTCGAAAGCTCAAAAGCGGTTGAGGTCGATCCCGGCCTCGCGGGCCATGGCCCCTACTCCCTTAGCCTTGAGGGTCTTCAGGGCTCTGGTGGAAAGGCGCAAACGCACAAACCGCTTACCTTCTTCCCACCAGATGCGCTTCCACTGCAAGTTGACTTCCTGCAGGCGCTTAGTGCGCCGGTGGGAGTGGGAGATGGCAAAAGCGTTGTTGCGCTTCTTGTTGGTGAGTTGGCAGCGACGTGCCATGGGAGCAGAGTAAACTCGGCTCTGTTATCGTAAAGCATCTTTTTGCTGGGCAGCAAGCTGCAGTTGAGTTTGCAACTGGGCTAGCTCTGCTTTCAGGCGATCAAAGGTTTGTTGGCAGTGGTTAACGCTTCTCAGGGGCAGCTCTTCATTTTTGGCGATACAGGTTACCTGTACAGAGCCGTCGGCGGCTTGACGGGTGCGATCCACAAACACTTCCACGGTTACCAGCTTGGTGTAGGGATTCTTTCCGGGGGGCTCACCGGCTACCCAGTAATCAGAGCTGTTGTGGAGGACATTGAGTTGGCAGCGCTCCAAGATGGCGCGAATCGACTCGCCTAGCTGCTCGGCTGAGCCCACAAGCTGGGTAACGCAAGAGTATCGAGCCATAGGAGAAGCAAGTCACCACGGTTATCCTACCATCAAGTTTTCGGCTCCTGCAGCCAAAGGCGGGCGAGCAAAATTGCGCTCAAGAGTACTCTGTACCGGCTCGGCCAACTCTGCTGCGAGGAAGTGAATTGCGTTAAAACATGAAGAACGCTGCCTGGCTTTTTCCCCAGGAGAGTTGCCATGTCTAGGGTCTCCTGTTTAGCCCGTTCTCTCTTGCTGCTGGGATCCCTTGCTCTGGGTTGGATAGGCCTGTCTTCTGCCCAAGCGCAGCCCTTTCAAGCGGGCGATCTGGATGGGGATGGCCGTTTGACAGTGCAGGATCTCAACCTGTTGGGGGCCTACTTGCGGGGAGAACGGGAGTTGACCGACGACCCGATCCGGGCTGCCGATGTCGATCAGGATGGGCGGATTACAGAAGCCGATTGGCAGGTGTTGCAGCAGCGCATTCAGGCGGCCACAGATGCACCCACCGGACAGGTGCAGTTGGATTCTGCCTACTCTGGCCAGGTGGTGGATCGCCTGACAGGCCAGCCTTTGGCCGGGGTGGAGGTGGCCATTCCAGGGGCAGGGATCGCGGTGCGCACCGATGCTCAGGGGCGGTTTCGCCTGCCGGGGCCGCTGCCGGCAGAAGAAATTTTGGTGGCGCGGCTGGAGAACTATCTGCCCTATTCCCAGAGCACAGGCAACAGACAGACGGGGGGGGATCGGCCCTGGCAGTTGCAGTTGGAGCGCTGGGATCCCAACACGACTTTGGTGCTGGAGGCCAATGTCATCCGCCTGGGCGATAACCAATATTCTCCAGAGTCGGCGGCTGCCGGCCAATTTCTCGGCCCTGCCCAAGAGGTGGAGATGACCCGCTCCTTCACTTTGGAACGCCTGCCGCCTCGCCCACCGGTTTTGCGGATTGGATCCCTGATTGGGTTGGATACTGCCGCTGCCTATCGGGCCGGCCAGTCCCGCATCCCCGGCGCCAATATGTCTCCCATGCGAGTGCTTTTAAACGGGGTGGAGGTGGAGCAGATCCAGTTGGGAGGAGACGGCCTGCGCATCCCTCTGCCACTGCCGCATCTGCGCCTGGGCCTGAATACCGTGACGCTGCGCACCGGCAAAACCCTGATTCAGCCCAGCAGGGTTACCCGTGGTCCCCAAGTGCCGATCAGCATTCCCCTTTTCGGCGGATCTCTGCATATCTCGGTGCCGGTGGGGGGTGATACGGTCGTGCAGCCTGGCGGAGCCTGGGTGGATTATGACGATGTGCAGTTGGCCAACGTAACCATTGAGATCCCCAACTGACCCCGCTCCCTTCATGTTCGCGCCGCTCCAGATTGGGCAAGCCACGGGGCTGGTCGGCAAAAAGGAGCGCCTTCTGTCTGCCCTCAATACTGGAGTTGCCCACTTGTCCGGCCAGCAATGGGAAGCTCCCTCTTCCAACAGCAGACATACTGCAGTCGTTGAATTGCTGCTCCTCAATGCCTCCGTGAGTGCTGGGCATCCCGCTCTTCAAGAAGGATCCCTGAGGTGAGCGCAATCCAATCTCGGCAACCATCAGACCCATTCACCCAAACCGAGGAGAGCTGACTATGAGCATGGGTAGGACTTCTACTTTCTCCCTAACCTGGCTGTGGACGGGATCCCTGGCTTTGGGGGTGACAGCCTTAGTAACCCGCCAGGTCGTCTGGGGTCTCTTGCCTGTGGCTGCGGCTTACCCGGCCATCCGCCGCCGCGAAGAACAGCTTTGCCAAGTGTTGGGGCAGAGCTGGCAGCAGCAGGAACAGATGGCGGCCCAACTGGGGGCGATACAGGCGCGCATCGACGCTCTCGAAGCTCGGCCTACGTCACATTTATCGGTGCGGCAGCAACTGGCTCCCACCACGCAGGCCATTCAACAGATCCAGCGGCGGCTCAAAGCTGTAGAACTGCGGCTCAATGCTCTGCCCCAGGCGACTCCTGAGGAACTGGAGTCGATGCGGGCGCAATTGCAACGTCTGCAGCAGCAGGTGGAGTCCCAGCCAGCCCTCCCTTCCCCGCGCAAAGCTTTGGGGGTGTTTATTGACGGCGCTAACCTGCACGCCAGCGCCCAGCAATCGGGATCCCCTCTCGACTACCCCGGACTGTTGAGCTGGCTGGGCCAGGGCCGAACCGAGATGGAGGTGCATTTCTACAGCGGTACAGATCCGCACAACCTCGGCCAGCGCCGTTTTCTGGCAGAGCTGAGAAAGCTGGGCTACCGGGTGGTCACCAAGCCGGTCGTCACCCGTGCCGACGGCAGCCGCAAGGCCAATCTGGATGGGGAGCTGATCGTGGATTTAATGACCCTGTATTCCCGCTACGAGACGGTGCTGCTGCTGAGCGGTGATGGGGATTTCGCGCCAGCCCTCCGGCACATCCGCAGCCAAGGCTGCCGGCTGGAGGTAGCCGCCTACCGGCCCAGCACACACCCGGAGCTGATTCGCCTGGCGGATTGCTTTGTCGATCTCTGTGCCTGGCAAGGGGCAGGGATCCCGGTGCCCCTACCGGCAAAACAGACGGCGGCCAGCGGCTGAACCCCTGCGGTTCCGGCCAGTTGCCCCCATAATCAAATCAACAACCAACAGCAGACCATTCCTGACCCATCCCCTCAACTTCCAACCTCGATGGAGAGATACCCATGTCCACCCAGTTGACGCCGCGGTTTGCCGAGGCCATGCGCTACGCCCACCGCTGGCACGCTGCTCAAACCCGCAAGGGAACAGGGATCCCCTACCTCAGCCACCTGCTGGCGGTGGCGTCCATCGCCCTGGAGCACGGCGCCGACGAAGATGAGGCCATTGCCGCCCTGCTCCACGACAGCCTGGAGGATGGCCCCCGCTACAGCGGCGAGCCGCGGGCCCAGATCGAACGGGAGTTGCGGGAGCACTTTGGAGAACGGGTGCTGCAGATCATCCTGGGATGCACAGACACCGACAGCGATAGCTCCCTGGGCGAGCCCAAAGAAAACTGGAAAGAGCGCAAAGTGGCCTATCTCAAGCACTTGGAAAGCGCAGATGCCTCGGTCTTGCTGGTGGCCGCCGCCGACAAGCTGCACAACGTCCGCTGCATCCTGCGAGACTTTCGCCAACTGGGGGATCGGCTCTGGGAGCGCTTCTCCGGCGGCAAAGAGGGATCTCTGTGGTACTACCGGTCGCTGGCGGAGATCCTGGGGCGACGGCTGCCTTCTAGGCTGGCGGCGGAGCTCCAAGAGCTGGTGGCCGAGTTGCAACGGGCAGCCGGGTCAGAGCCGGCAACCGCTTGACAGAGACGACCAGGGCTGAAGAAAATGCTGGGGGCAGCCTTCTTTTTCGCACTCTTCAGGTCACCTGTCTATGGTTCTCGCTGTTGGCACCATTGCTCCAGGGTTCAACACCACCGACACCCACGGCAACCAAGTTTCTCTGGCCGATTTTACCGGGAAAACCGTTGTCCTCTACTTTTACCCCAAAGACGACACCCCCGGCTGCACCAAAGAGGCCTGCGGGTTCCGCGACACCTACGCCGATTACCAGAGCAAAGACGTGGTGGTGTTGGGGGTGAGCATGGACGACCAGGCCTCTCACCAAAAGTTTGCCGAAAAGTACAACTTGCCTTTTCCTCTACTGGTCGATACCAGTGGGGTGATTGCCCGCGCCTACGATGTGGATGGGGGCGGTTACGCCAAGCGGGTGACCTACGTCATCGACGGCGAGGGCAAAATTGCCAAGGTCTATCAGAACATCAACACCGAAACCCATGCCCGCGATATCTTGGCAGACTTGGGCCTGTAAAATCTCTTCGGTTCTTCTCTGAGATCCCGGCCCTTGCGCATGAACGACGACATTCCGGTTGCGCGTCGCCAGTCCACTTCGGTGGAAAAAGCGCAAGGTTCGGCGGCTACCTTGAGGTTGCGCCTGAGCTTGGGGCTGGTAGTGGTTGGGTTGGTGCTCTTGGCGGGTTGGGGGATAGATCAGTTACCCGGATCCCGGCAAGCAGCAGATCCCCCAGTTCTGGAAGAAGCCAGTCAGCCCCCTCTGGCGCAGCCAACTGAGCAGAATGGACGGGTCTCGCTGCTGGGGCACTATGCCTATGCCGAGGCCCCCGCAGATAGCCTACGGGTGGTGGGCAGCTACCACGGTCGAGAGGTGCGCCTGCGCCAGACGGCTGCCGAGAGCTACCTGCGCATGAGCGCAGCAGCCCAAGCCGACGGGATCCGCCTCGTCCCTATCTCTGGGTTTCGCTCGATAGCGGAGCAGGAGTTTTTGTTTTTTCAGGTGGCCCAATCGCGGGCTTTGCGACCGGAAGAACGGGCGGCGCTCAGCGCTCCCCCTGGCTACAGCGAGCATCACACGGGCTATGCCATCGACATTGGCGATGCCCGGTTTCCCCAATGGGACACGCAAGAAGCCTTTGAGACCACCCCTGCCTTCCGCTGGCTGGAGAAGAATGCCGCTCGTTTTGGCTTTGAGCTGTCCTTTCCCCGCGGCAACCCACAGGGGGTGAGTTACGAACCCTGGCACTGGCGCTTTGTGGGCGACCGCCACAGCCTGGAGACCTTCTACAAGCGCTAACAACTCCCCTCTCCCTCCGGGAGAGGGGACGGGGGTGAGGGCCCAAAAAGCGGATGACGCGATTCGAACGCGCGACCGTCTCGTTGGCAACGAGAAGCTCTACCACTGAGCTACATCCGCATCAGGAAGTTTATGATGGCAAGTTTTGCGGTCGTTTGTCAAGCCAGGGATCCCTGTTCCAGAATGAGAGGAGTTCATCTTTCTTTGCAGTTGCGTCAGCCCTTGGCGGGGCTCAGTTGAGGGGATCACGATGCGGGTAGCCATTATCGGAGCAGGGTTGGCCGGCTTGGTCACGGGGGTCGATTTGGCGGAAGCGGGGCACCAGGTGCGGATCTACGAGGCGCGGCCCTTTGTGGGCGGCAAGGTGGGCTCCTGGCAGGATGCCGAGGGCAACCACATCGAGATGGGCCTCCATGTTTTTTTCTGCAACTACAGCAACTTGTTTGCCCTGATGAAAAAGGTGGGGGCCTACGAGAACCTGTTGCCCAAGCAGCACCTCCACACCTTTGTCAACCGCGGCGGGCATACGGGCAGCCTTGATTTTCGCTTTCCCCTGGGAGCGCCCTTCAACGGCCTCAAGGCCTTCTTCACGACAGAGCAGCTCTCCTGGGCCGATAAACTGCGCAACGCCCTGGCACTGGGCACCAGCCCTCTGATTCGTGGCCTGCTGGATTACGAAGGAGCAATGCGGCAGATTCGCGCCTTGGATCGGATGAGCTTTGCCGATTGGTTCCGCCGCCACGGCGGATCCGAGGCCAGCCTGAAGCGGATGTGGAACCCGATTGCCTATGCCCTGGGCTTCATTGATACGGAGCAGATTTCCGCCCGCTGTATGCTGACCATTTTTCAGATGTTTGCCAGCAAAACAGATGCCTCCAAGCTCAACCTCCTCAAGGGATCCCCGGACAATTACCTCACCCAGCCCATCGTCCGCTACCTGCAAGCCCGCGGCGGCCAGGTTCATACCCGCCGGGGAGTCAGCCGCATCGAAGTCAACGACTCCCCTCCCCACGCGGTAACCGGCCTGGTCTTGGCCAATGGCGAGCGGGTGGAAGCAGATGTGTATGTGTGTGCAACGGCGGTGGAAGGGGCCAAACGGCTGATCCCACAGGTGTGGCGGCAGTGGCCCCAGTTCGACAACCTCTACAAGCTGGAATCCGTACCTGTGGCAACGGTGCAATTGCGCTTCGATGGCTGGGTGACGGAGCTGAAGGGCCGGGCCAGACGCGCCGCCGACCACCCGCAGCCGCTTGGCATCGACAACCTCCTCTACACCGCCGATGCCGATTTCTCCTGCTTCGCCGACCTGGCCCTCACCAGCCCCGCCGATTACTACAAGCCCGGCCAGGGATCCCTGCTGCAATGCGTGCTCACGCCGGGGGATCCCTTCATCTCCATGCCCAACGAGCAGATTGCCCAGCACGTGCTGCACCAAGTGCACGAGCTCTTCCCCTCGTCGCGGCAACTGAACCTGACCTGGTACAGCGTGGTCAAGCTGGCCCACTCCCTCTATCGAGAGGCGCCGGGCATGGATCCCTATCGCCCGCAGCAGAAGACCCCTGTGCCCAACTTCTTCTTTGCCGGCAGCTACACCGCCCAAGACTACATCGACAGCATGGAAGGGGCTACCCTCTCCGGTCACCTGGCCGCCCAGGCCATTCTGTCTGCCCACAGGGATCCCTGACATGAGGACACTCCTCTCTCCCTCTGGGAGAGGGGCTGGGGGTGAGGGCAACATAGCAGTGGGGAGTTGGAACAAGCTTCTGCCAGCAGTTCTATAAGCCTGCAGTCTATGGCTCGACTGGAAGATCTCAACCCCGGTGCAAGGGTCAGAGGGATCCTGCCAAACCAAGCCGTTGTCATCGTCAACGTGAAATGGCACGGCAGCAGTGCCATCGAGGTCATCTACAAAGACATCCAGGGGCAGCCCCATGCAGAGCTGCTGTTTCGCAACCAAGAGCCAACTTTGGAAGTTGTTCAGGAGGGATCCCTTTGCAACTTCGAGGGAGAGGGTGCTCTCTTCCGGTTGGTTTCCGAAGCGCATCGCATTCGGCTGGCTCATCTTTTCGATCCCCTCCTAGCTGTCCACACCTCTCTGGTAGAGCCTCTGCCCCATCAAATCAGTGCCGTCTACGAGGAAATGCTGCCGCGGCAGCCGCTGCGGTTTTTGCTGGCCGACGATCCAGGGGCTGGCAAAACCATCATGGCAGGGCTGTTGATTCGGGAGCTGCTGATTCGCGGTGACCTGCACCGCTGTCTCATTGTCTGCCCCGGCAGTCTGACCCTGCAGTGGCAAGAGGAGATGGTGCAAAAGTTCCATTTGCCCTTTGAAATTTTGACCAACGATCGTCTTGAAGCAGCTCGAACAGGGAATCCATTTCAGGAGATTCCGCTGCTCATTGCCCGGCTAGATAAGCTTAGCCGAGATGAAGCCCTACAATATAAACTTAAGCAAGCCGATTGGGACTTGGTCGTTGTCGATGAGGCCCACAAACTTTCGGCATCCTTCTTTGGCGGAGAAATCAAAGAAACCAAGCGCTACAAGCTGGGTAAATTGCTCTCTCAGCTAACGCGCCACTTTTTGCTGATGACAGCCACTCCCCACAATGGCAAAGAAGCAGACTTTCAGCTTTTTTTGGCCTTGTTGGACGGAGATCGCTTTGAGGGAAAATTTCGAGATGGAGCTCACACCTGCGACGTCTCGGATCTCATGCGGCGATTGGTGAAAGAAGACTTGGTTAAGTTTGACGGCAAGCCTCTTTTTCCAGAGCGAAGGGCTTACACCGTCCAGTATGCCTTATCTGATCTGGAAGCCAAGCTTTATCAGGAAGTTACTGATTACGTACGAGAAGAGTTTAACAATGTAGATGCCTTGGACAACGATGGTCGCAAGAGAACTGTTGGTTTTGCCCTGACCATCCTACAGCGTCGGCTAGCCTCTTCTCCAGAAGCGATTTACCAATCCTTGCGGCGACGGCGACAGAGGCTGGAGCAGCGGCTTAGGGAAGAACAATTACGGAGTCGAGGAACGAGAAATATTACTGTCACTATTCCCCCGCTTGATGCGGAAGGTTGGGAGGAAGACTTTGAAGACTACACCGCTGACGAGCTGGAAAAACAAGAAGAAGAGTTGGTAGATCAAGCAACTGCCGCTCGCACCATTGTCCAGCTTAAGGCAGAGATTCAGCGGCTTCAGGATCTAGAAAAGCTGGCTGAACGGGTGCGACGCAGTGGTCAGGATCGCAAGTGGGAAGAATTGTCCAAGCTGTTGCAAAATCAAGGGGAAATGTTCGACGCCGGTGGACATCGGCGCAAGCTGGTGATCTTCACCGAACACCGGGATACCCTTGAGTACCTGGCCGACCGCGTGAGAACTCTGCTGGGGCAGTCAGAAGCAGTGGTTACTCTTCACGGCAGCATGGGTCGGGAGGAGCGCAAGAAGGCTGAAGAGGTTTTTAAGCAGGATCCGGCTGTGCAAATCTTGATTGCCACCGACGCCGCCGGGGAGGGGATCAACCTGCAGCGAGCCCATCTAATGGTTAACTACGACTTGCCCTGGAATCCCAATCGCTTGGAGCAACGGTTTGGGCGAATCCACCGCATTGGGCAAACTGAAGTCTGCCACCTATGGAATTTGGTGGCTGCAGAAACTCGCGAGGGGGATGTCTACCTGGCTTTATTGAAGAAGCTGGAGAGCGAGCAAAAAGCCCTAGGGGGCAAGGTCTTTGACGTGCTGGGCAAGGCTATTGATGGGAAGGAATTGCGAGAGCTGCTCATTGAGGCCATTCGCTATGGTGATGATCCAGAGGTGAGAGCTCGGCTAAACCAGAAGGTGGCAGATTACCTAGATCGAGAACGGCTGAGAAAGCTCCTGGAGGAACGGGCTCTGGCCCACGACTCCATGGACATCACCAAGGTGCAACAGATTCGATTAGAGATGCAGCGAGCTGAAGCCCGGAAGCTCCAGCCTCATTTTATTGCTTCCTTTTTCCTAGAGGCTTTTCAACACTTAGGGGGCACTGTGCAAAAGCGAGAATCCAAACGCTACGAAATTACCCACGTGCCGGCAGACATTCGCAATCGGGATCGCCAGATTGGCTTGGGCGCGCCTATTCTCAGAAAATACGAACGGATTACCTTTGATAAAAGCCTAGTTAGCGTTCCCGGAAAACCTTTGGCAGAGTTTGTCTGCCCTGGCCACCCTCTTCTGGAAGCCACCATCGATCTTATTCTGGAACGATACAGAGACTTACTTAGACAGGGATCCGTCCTTGTCGATGAAAGGGATCCCACCGAGACGCCGCGGGTTTTGGTGTACCTGGAGCACGCTATCCAGGATGGGCGGACTGATCGCAATGGCCAGCGGCGAGTCATTTCCCGCCGCATGCAATATGCGGAAATCCTGGCCTCTCCCATGGGGCGGGATGGCCCTCACCCCCCAACCCCCTCTCCCATGGGGCGGGATGACCCTCACCCCCCAGCCCCCTCTCCCATGGGGCGGGATGACCCTCACCCCCCAACCCCCTCTCCCATGGGGCGGGATGACCCTCACCCCCCAGCCCCCTCTCCCATGGGGCGGGATG
>NZ_JANSIQ010000021.1:149342-151288 GCF_047502685.1 Synechococcus sp. OH20
CCCTCACCCCCCAGCCCCCTCTCCCATGGGGCGGGATGACCCTCACCCCCCAACCCCCTCTCCCTCAGGGAGAGGGGGAGATGGTAATGAGGAGTTCAGGATAAGGAGTGCCGGCTATGCTCCCTACTTGGACTATCGACCCCTAACTGCTGAAGAGCAGGCTCTTCTGAAAGCCCAAGCCAGCTCTTATCTTCCCAGCTTCTCTTCTGCGAAGCTAGAAGGGCAGGTCACCACCTACGCCATTGAACACCTTGTTCCTCAGCATTTTCAGGAGGTCAAGGCTCAGCGGGAAGAACTCATCAACAGAACAGAGCGGGCTGTAAAGGATCGTCTCACCCGAGAAATCAACTACTGGGATCACCGGGCGGCCCAGTTACGGCTAGAGGAGCAGGCGGGCAAGCTCAATGCCAAGCTCAACTCTGCCAAGGCCCGGCAGCGGGCCGATGAATTGGCCGATCGGCTTCGCAAGCGGCTGGCGGAACTTGATCAGGAGCGCCAGCTATCCTCCTCGCCGCCGGTGGTGGTGGGGAAGGCGCTGGTGATCCCTGTGGGGTTGCTGCAGCGGCTGCAAGGCAAGCGGGAGTCCACTCCTGCCACCTTTGCCCGCGAAACCCAGCGTGTGGAGCAGGCGGCCATGGCCGCTGTCATGGCCATCGAGCAGGCGTTGGGATATGAGCCCCGCGATGTGAGTGCCGAAAACCTGGGTTATGACATCGAATCCAGAGGCAGGGAGGGCCTGCGCTTTATCGAGGTCAAGGGCAGGGTTGAAGGAGCAGAAACGGTAACGGTAACGAAAAATGAAATTCTGACAGCTTTGAATAAGCCCGACAGCTACATCCTTGCCCTGGTTCAGGTGCCGGCGGATCGGGATTTTCCAGAAGGGGATGTCTTCAGGGTCAAAACTCCTGCAGGCACTTACACAGTGGCGGGGGAAGGCTGTGAGGTGCGCTACGTAAGAAGGCCTTTCAAGCGGGAGCCAGATTTTGCTGCCAGTAGCGTCAACTACAAGTGGAAGGAGCTCTGGCAGCAGGGATCCGATCCCCGGCTGCAGAGCTAGCCAATCTGGGGCCAAGGGATCCGCCTGCAGCGAGTAGAGTATATTTTGCCCCCTGTTTTCGCCTCCTTGGCCTTGGCTCCTTATGTCCCGCCGCAAGAAGCTCATCGAAGTTGCCCTGCCCCTGGAAGCCATCAACTTAGAATCTGCCCGCGAGAAGTCCATCCGCCACGGCCACCCCAGCACCCTACATCTCTGGTGGGCACGCCGGCCCCTGGCGGCTTGTCGGGCGGTTCTGTGGGCTTCTTTGGTGGATGATCCCAGCAGTTGGCCAGACAGGTTCCCCACCGAGGCCGACCAAGAGCGGGAGCGACAGCGGCTGTTGGACATTCTGGCCCGCATCGAAGTTCAAAAAGACAAGGACGGCAAAACCAAGCAAGTGGTGCGGGGCCTGGTTTCTTGGGACGATGTGAACGATCCCAACTCAGGGGTTTTGGAGGCGGCCCAGCGGGAGATTGCCCGCTGTTTGGCCTGGGATCGCGGTGAGGATCCGCCCACGGATCCCCAGGCTGTCAGGGAGTACATTGCCAAGCACGCGCCGCCGGTTTACGACCCCTTTGCCGGGGGGGGATCAATTCCCTTGGAGGCGCAGCGGTTGGGGCTCAAGGCTTATGCCAGTGACTTGAATCCGGTGGCTGTTCTCATCAACAAGGCTCTGATCGAAATTCCGCCGCTATTTAAGGACAAGCCGCCGATTAACCCCCAGGATCGCCCTCACCCCCCAACCCCCTCTCCCATAGGGCGAGATTGCCCTCACCCCCCAGCCCCCTCTCCCCAAGGGCGAGACGGCCCTCACCCCCCAACCCCCTCTCCCATAGGGCGAGACGGCCCTCACCCCCCAACCCCCTCTCCCATAGGGCGAGATTGCCCTCACCCCCCAGCCCCCTCTCCC
>NZ_JANSIQ010000021.1:151388-189718 GCF_047502685.1 Synechococcus sp. OH20
CCCCCTCTCCCATAGGGCGAGATTGCCCTCACCCCCCAGCCCCCTCTCCCATAGGGCGAGATTGCCCTCACCCCCCAGCCCCCTCTCCCATAGGGCGAGGGGGAGTTTGTGGTTTGAATCGGTGGTATGGGGCGCAAGGATTAGCGGCAGATGTGCGCTACTACGGACAATGGATGCGGGATGAGGCTTTTAAGCGGATCGGGCATTTGTATCCGAAGATTGCCCTCACCCCCCAGCCCCCTCTCCTATGGGGAGAGGGGGAGAAGACTCAAAACCCTCTCCCTCTGGGAGAGGGCAGGGTGAGGGATCCATCTGTAGTCCACTTAGCACAAGGTCAGTTGCCCAATGGCGATGTTGCCCTCACCCCCCAGCCCCCTCTCCTATGGGGCGGGATGGCCCTCACCCCCCAGCCCCCTCTCCCTCAGGGAGAGGGGGAGTTGGAGAAATGGGAAGTTCCTCCAGCAATTCAGAAGAAAATGCAGGAGGTAGCTCGACAACTGCGGCGGCAATCTACACCTTCTGAGGCGATTTTGTGGGAAGCGTTGCGTAATCGCCAGTTGGAGGGGCGTAAGTTTCGGCGACAGCACCCGATCGGCACATTCGTGGTCGATTTTTTCTGCAAGGAAGAGGCTTTGATTGTAGAGGTCGATGGGCCAATCCACGAGCATCAAAAAGATTTGGATCGCCAACGGCAGGAACTGCTAGAAAGCCTGGGGCTGCGCTTTGTGCGCCTGAGTAGCCACTTGGTAGAAACCAATCTCCCCGTAGCCTTGGATCGAATCCGCGCCGCCTTCCGCCCCCTTCCCCCCTCTCCCCCAGGGAGAGGGGACGGGGGTGAGGGAAAACTTCCCTCAGGGAGAGGGGATGGGGGTGAGGGAAAACTTCCCCCAGGGAGAGGGGACGGGGGTGAGGGAAAACTTCCCTCAGGGAAAGGGCAGGGTGAGGAAAAAGCAACGGTCATTGCTTGGCTGTGGGCAAGAACGGTGAAATGTCCTAACCCAGCTTGCGGTTGTCAGATGCCATTGGTGCGCTCGTTTCAGCTTTCGACCAAGAAGGGGAAGGAGGCTTGGGTGGAGCCAGTGATTGAGCGCCTTGATGCCCTCACCCCCCGGCCCCCTCTCCCCAAGGGCGAGGGGGAGAGAACTCAGAACCCTCTCCCTCTGGGAGAGGGCAGGGTGAGGGTTCAATTCGTAGTCAAAACTGGCAAGGGCAAAGCACCAGAAGGCACAGTGGATCGCAAAGGGGCAAAGTGTATCGCCTGTGGAACTCCTGTGCCACTGGACTATGTGCGCCAAGAAGGTAGAGCAGGACGGATGGGATCCCAATTGATGGCCATTGTGGCGGAGGGACAAAACGGCAGAATTTATCTATCTCCCACCGCAGAACATGAAGCTATTGCCAGATCTGCTCAACCCACTTGGAAACCGGATGCTGAGTTACCACACAATCCAAGGGATTTTAAGACTCCAAATTATGGGATGAACACTTTTGCCGACCTCTTCACCCCGCGGCAACTGGTGGCTCTGACGACCTTCAGCGATTTGGTGGCGGAAGCACGGGAAAAAGCCATCCAAGATGCGATCGCCGCTGGGATCCCTGATGACAATGTGCCTCTGGCTGAGGGGGGAACGGGAGCTAGGGCGTATGGAGAGGCAATTAGTGTTTATTTGGGGATGGCTTTGAGTCGTTTAAGTGATATTTGTAATTCACTATGCATGTGGGAAAACACGAAAACCCAAGTCCGACACTTATTTACTCGACAGGCTATTCCCATGCTTTGGGACTATGCAGAACCAAATATATTTTCAAATTCTGCTGGAGATTTTGAAATTAGTTTAGGAAGTCTACTTAGAGTTGTTGAGAAGTTAGATCATCTTACTAACGGACAAGTCACCCAGCACGACGCAATGGCTCCTCACCCTGACGACACTACCCCTAAGCTCATCTCCACAGACCCCCCTTATTTCGACAACATTGGGTATGCCGATCTCTCAGATTTCTTCTATGTCTGGTTGCGTCGTTCCCTTAGTTCAATTTATCCCAACATTTTTAGCACTTTATTAGTTCCTAAAACTCAAGAACTCGTCGCTACTCCCTATCGCTTTGGTGGAGACAAACAAAAAGCCAAGGAATTCTTTGAAACAGGACTCAGCAAAGCCTTTAACCGACTGCATGACATCTGCCATGCCGATTATCCACTCACTGTTTACTATGCCTTCAAGCAAACCGAAGAAGACCCCTCACCCCCCGATTCTCTCTCCCACGAGGGACGAGATGGCCCTCACCCCCCAACCCCCTCTCCCATAGGGCGAGGGGGAGAAAATTCAGAACCCTCTCCCTCAGGGAGAGGGCAGGGTGAGGGAGGCAGAGCCTCAACGGGTTGGGAAACCATGCTGGAAGGGTTAATCCAGTCTGGCTTAACCATCGATGGCACCTGGCCCATGCGTAGCGAACTCCAAAACCGCATGGTTGCATCTGGTACTAATGCCCTCGCCTCTTCCATCGTCCTTGTCTGTCGTCCCCGTCCTGCCAATGCGCCCAAAGCCAGCCGTGGCCAATTTCTCAAAGAACTCAAGCGAGAACTACCCCAAGCCCTGAAACTCCTGCAACAGGGCAACATTGCGCCTGTTGACCTAGCCCAGGCCAGCATTGGCCCTGGCATGGCGATCTATTCCCGCTATGCTGCTGTTTTGGAAAACGATGGTTCTCCTCTAACAGTTCGCACTGCTCTCCAACTCATCAACCAGTACCTGGACGAATACCTTGAGGAACAAGAAGGCGAACTCGATAGCGCCAGCCGCTGGGCGGTGACCTGGTTTGCCCAACACCGCTTTGAGCCGGGCCCCTATGGAGATGCAGAAGTCCTCAGCAAGGCCAAAAATGTCAGCCTCGAATCCTTGGAAGAACTTGGGATCCTGGAAGCCAGAGCCGGCAAGGTGCGGCTACGAGAGCGCGGATCCCTGTCGCTTCCTGAGGCAGGGATCCGACTGCCGGAGAGCCTTCCTCACTGGCTGATCACCCAGTTTCTCATCCAAACCCTGGACACCCAAGGGGAAATGGCAGCCGCAGAATTGCTGGCCAGCCTGGGGGAAAAAGGCCCCATTGCCCGCGACCTTGCCTACCGGCTCTACACCCTCTGCGACAAAAAAGGCTGGGCCCAAGAAGCCCTAGCCTACAACACCCTGGTCATCGCCTGGCCAGAGATCAGCCGCCTTGCCTTGCAGACAAAGCAGAACAACATCACCCAGCCCAGCCTATTTTAATCCCCCCTCTCCCTCAGGGAGAGGGGCCGGGGGTGAGGGCTGTTCCTCAGGGAGAGGGGCCGGGGGTGAGGGGCTGCTCCCTCAGGGAGAGGGATCCAGGGGTGAGGGATCCAAAAGACTACAATAGCGCCAGCGCCCCCTCAAATCCTCTGAACGGGATCCCTCAAGCCGTGATCTCCCTCAACTTGCGGCCCAGCCTGGAATTGACCGATGAAGTCTTTGAACAGCTCTGCCGGCAGAACCCTGAGCTGCGCCTGGAGCGCACCGCCCAAGGGGAGCTAGTGGCCATGGCCCCTGTCGGCAGCGATAGCAGTCGCCAAAACCTGAGCCTCAGCGCCCAACTCTGGCAATGGAACCGCCAAACCCAGCTTGGCGTGGCCTTCGACGCTTCTGCCGGCTTTGCCCTGCCCAACGGGGCCATTCGCTCTCCCGATGCCGCCTGGATTGCCAAGGAGCGCTGGCAGCAGCTTACCCCCCAGCAGCGGCGCCGCTTTGCCCCCCTGTGTCCCGATTTTGTCTTGGAGTTGCGCTCCCCCACGGATGATTTGGCCACTCTGCAGGCCAAGCTGCAGGAATACCTTGAGAACGGATCCCGGCTGGGCTGGCTGATCGACCCGGAAAGCCAGCGGGTCTACGTCTATCGTCCAGGCCAGCTCCCCCAAATCCTGGAGCGGCCCACCTGCTTGGAAGGGGATCCCGTCCTCCCTGGCTTTGTTGCGGATCTTACCCTAGTCTGGGAATAGCTCCCAGAGAACCTGCCCATGATCGCGCTTAACCTACAGCCCAGCCTGGAGTTGACCGATGAAGTCTTTGAACAGCTCTGCCGGCAGAACCCTGAGCTGCGCCTGGAGCGCACCGCCCAAGGGGAGCTAGTGGCCATGGCCCCTGTCGGCAGTGAGAGCGGGCTTCGCAATGCCGACCTGCTGGGGCAGCTCTGGCAGTGGAACCGCCGCACGAGCTTAGGACTTGTCTTCGACTCCTCCACGGGCTTTGCCCTGCCCAACGGGGCCATTCGCTCTCCCGATGCCGCCTGGGTTGCCAAGGAGCGCTGGCAGCAGCTTACCCCCCAGCAGCGGCGCCGCTTTGCCCCCCTGTGTCCCGATTTTGTCTTGGAGTTGCGCTCCCCCACGGATGATTTGGCCACTCTGCAGGCCAAGCTGCAGGAATACCTTGAGAACGGATCCCGGCTGGGCTGGCTGATCGACCCGGAAAGCCAGCGGGTCTACGTCTATCGTCCAGGCCAGCTCCCCCAAATCCTGGAGCGGCCCACCTGCTTGGAAGGGGATCCCGTCCTCCCTGGCTTTGTCGCCGATCTCAGCTTAGTTTGGGAATAGCCTGCCCCGAGTTGCCCTCTTTTCCCACCTGCCCCTTCTTGCAGCCCTTGACCGATGGCTATCAGCAACCACGAACGTGTTGGACGCGCCCTCAATCTTCTCCGACAGGGGCTTTATCCGTTTGTCGTGCGGGAAATGCAAGCCTTTCATGGCGAGAACTGGCTGAACGTGGCCGCCGACACCTTGCCCCAGAGCTCTCCCAAGTCCAAAAGCCCAGAGCAGATCCTCGAGCAAGATGTTGCGGCCCTGCTGACCCTAATGTGGGAGCAATGGAACACCGTCTTCAGGCAAACCTTGGGTCAAGCAGAGCGCACCCTAGTCAGCGAGCTGCGCAACACTCGCAACGCCTGGGCCCACACCTGCACCTTTGGTTTTGACGACGCCTACCGCGCCCTCGATAGCGTGGCCCGCCTGCTGAGCGCCATTGCCGCTCCCCAAGCAGCCGAGGTGGAAAAGCAAAAGCAAGAGCTGCTGCGGCTACGCTACGAAGAACAGGCCAAGCGAGAAAGTCGCCGCGCCATTGTAGCTTCTCTGGAAGGCCAACCCCAAACTGGCCTCAAACCCTGGCGGGAGATCGTTACCCCTCATCCGGATGTGGCCTCTGGCCGCTTCCAACAGGCCGAATTTGCCGCCGACCTCTGGGAGGTTTACCTTGGCGAGGACTCCGCTCGCCCCGGCGGGACGGCGTCCTTTGAGTACCGGGATCCCGTCGAGTTCTACCGCCGCACCTACCTCACCAAAGGGCTGCAACAGCTTTTGATCAACGCCCTGAGGCGCCTCAGCGGCCAAGGGGGAGATCCGGTAATCGAACTGCAGACCAACTTTGGCGGCGGCAAGACCCACGCCATGCTCGCCCTCTACCACCTTTTCTCCCCCCCTTCCGGGAGAGGGAGTGAGGGCCTCCTACCCGACACAGAACCTCTTTTGCAAGCTGTTGGCCTACAGAGACCACCGCAAAACGTCAGAATAGCTGTCCTGGTGGGGAACAAGCTCCAGGCCAGCGGGATCCCTCCCTACCGGCCCGAACACAGCCAGCAAAACCGCCCCCTGATCCGCACCCTTTGGGGAGAGCTGGCCTGGCAATTGGGCGGGCCTGAGGGTTATGAACTGATGCGGCAGGCCGATGAGACTTCCACCAACCCTGGCGACAGCCTCAAGGTTTTGTTTAACCGCTATGCTCCTTGCCTAGTTCTCATCGACGAATGGGTGGCCTACGCCCGCCAACTGCACGACACTCCTGACCTGGCTGGCGGCACCTTCGACACCCAGTTTACCTTTGCCCAGACCCTGAGCGAATCGGCCAAGAACGCCAAAGATACCCTGCTGGTGGTCAGCGTCCCCTCTTCCGACATCGAAATAGGCGGCGAACGGGGCAAGGAAGCTCTGGTTCGGCTCAAGAACGCCATCGGGCGAGTCGAGTCCCCCTGGCGACCGGCCAGTGCTGAAGAAGGCTTTGAAATCGTCCGCCGTCGCCTGTTCCAGCCCATTCTTGACCCTGACCTGTTTGTGCAGCGGGACGCGGTGGTCAAAGCCTTTATGGATCTCTACCGCAGCCAAAGCCAGGAGTTCCCCAGCGAGTGCAAAGAAAGCGACTACGAACGTCGCCTCAAGGCCGCCTACCCCATCCACCCCGAACTGTTCGACCGGCTTTATGCTGACTGGTCAACGCTGGACAAGTTTCAGCGCACCCGCGGCGTCCTGCGCCTGATGGCCAGAGTCATCCATATCCTCTGGCAGCGCGATGACCGCAGCCTGCTGATCCTGCCCGCCCACATCCCCATGGACGACCAGCAGGTGCAGTCGGAGCTGACCCGCTACCTCGACGACAACTGGCTGCCGGTCATCGAAAAAGATGTGGATGGGCCCAATTCTCTTCCCCTGAGCCTCGACGGCGCCCATCCCAACCTGGGCCGCTACTCCGCCTGTCGCCGGGTTGCCCGCACCATCTACATGGGATCCGCCCCCACCCTGCGGGCTGCCAACCGAGGCCTAGAGGAGCGCCGCATCAAGCTGGGCTGTGTCCAACCGGGGGAACATGTAAACACTTTTAGCGATGCCTTGCGGCGCCTTTCCGACCAAGCCACCTACCTCTATGTGGATGGCAATCGCTACTGGGTTTCCACCCAGCCCAACGTCAACCGCACCGCCCAGGAACGGGCTGAGCAGCTTTTGCAAAACGAGCGCCACTCCATCTGGGAAGAGCTCCTCCGCCGTCTCAGAGCCGACAAAAGCCGAGGCGAATTCGGCGCCCTGCACATCGCTCCCGAATCTACCGCCGACATCCCCGACGACAGCTTGGGGGTGCGGCTGGTCGTCCTTTCTCCTCAATATCCCCACAGCCGAGGTAACCAAAACAGCGAAGGACGGGCATGGGCAGAGCAAGTTCTGCAGCGCCGCGGCAGCGGCCCTCGCTACCACAAAAACATGCTCCTATTTTTGGCTCCCGACAAAGCCAAATTGGAAAACTTGGAACGCCATACAGCTCAGTATTTGGCGTGGAAGGGAATCGAGGAAGAGAAAGACATCCTCAACCTCGATGCCTTTCAAACCAAGCAGGCCAACACCAAGCTAGAAGAGTCGAACAGGGCAGTTGATATCAGTCTACGGGAAACCTACCAGTGGCTTTTGATCCCAACTCAGCCCGATCCCCAGGGTGGCATTGAGTGGAAAGAAACTCGCTTGCAAGAACAAGACTCTCCCATTTTGCAAGCCAGCCGCAAGGCTGTTCGTGAAGGTGATCTAGTGGTCAGTTATTCTGCCCTCAACCTGCGCTTGGATGTTTTGGACAAGTTTCTCTGGCGGGAGGCAGATCATGTGAGTTTAAAACGGCTGTGGGAGTGCTTGACCCAGTACCCCTATCTGCCTCGCCTGAAAAATCAGTTGGTCTTGTTACAGGCTGTTCAAGATGGCGTTGCCTCAGAAACCTGGCGGGAAAGCTTTGCCTACGCTGAAAGTTTTGACGAAGCTAGGGGCAAGTATCTTGGCTTGAGAGCGTCAACCAGTGTCAACGCCGCCCTCAATGAAAATGGGCTGCTGGTCAAGCCAGAAATTGCCCTACGGCAACTCAACGAGCACAGCTTCCCTCCCCCTCGGCCTGATACCGATGCCCCGTCAGGGCAAGCTGAAGTAATAGCCATAAAAGATAGTAGACAGGATAAGAATCAACCCCTTGCCCCAATCTCTCCTGAGCTGCCCCGGCGCTTCTATGGCAGGGTAGAAATTGCCGATCCCTTGCGAATCAACAGAGATATTGCCACCCTCGCCGAAGAGGTGATCCGGCACCTGACCAATCTGCCGGGATCCACCGTCAAAATCACCCTGGAAATCGAAGCGGAAATACCGGAAGGCATGCCGGAGACCGTAAGGCGCACCGTAGCAGAAAACTGCCGAGCCTTGAAGTTCTGCACCCAGGAGTTTGAGAGCGATCTTTAGATAATCCGCAGCAGTAAGGAGCTCAACCTACTCTATGAGCTGCAATCTGCCCCTGCGTTGAGATCGTCCAGCTCTGCGTAGTCCGGCAGCGCCGTGTCGATGGGCTGGCCTTGGCGCAACACTACTCGGTCATGCTGAGGTCGGGAAAGGAGCTCGTCAAAGCCTCGTCCTTTGAACAGCACCAAGTCTGCCGACAGGCCCACCCCAATTTGTCCGGCCTCTACCAAGCCCATCCTACGGGCCGGGGTGGCAGTGATGGCCTGCGGCCAATCCCCGTAGGGGGTGTCCAGGTGCAGGATGCGGGTGGCCTCCCGAAACACTTCTAGGCCGTCGTGATCCCCGAAGCCGTGGAAAGGATCCCGGCAGTTGTCACTGGCTATCATCACCGGCACGCCCAAAGCCTTCAGCTCATGGAGCAGCGTTACCCCCCGCCAGCGGGGCGTGTGGCCGGGGCGGCGGTCTTGTAAATAGAGGTTACACATGGGCAGGCTGACCACGGCGATCCCCGCCTCTTTGACCAGGGCCATGGTCTGGTGGGCCACCTGCGGCGGCTGCACCGCCAAACTGCAGCAATGGCCGCACACCACCTGGCCGGAAAACTCATGGCGCAAGGTTGCTGCTGCCACGTGTCTCAACGTGAGGGATCCCGGATCCTCCGTCTCGTCGGTGTGGAAGTCAAGATCCAGCCCCCGCTCCTGGGCCAGGGCAAACACCCGCTCCAACTGCTCATCCAGCTCCGGCCCCATCGCCGCTACCCCACCCAGGATCCCGCCCAGCTCTGCCACCTTGTCCGCCAGCTTCTCCCCTGCCGGCGTGAGAAAGAAGTCCAAATGGGTCAACGTCACTGCCTGCAGCTCCAGTCTGCCCGCCCACTCTCGCCGCAACTGGGCAAACACCTCCCAACTCACCTGGGCGTGGGGGCCGTTGCAGACCAGGTGGGTGCGCACCGCCTGGGATCCATGGGCATAGCTGCAGCGCAGGCCAAAGTCGCAGCGGCGGTAGATATCCTGCCAAAGTTTTTCGTGCCTGCCGGCGTAGGCCCGCTCCATTTTGGCCCAGTCTTCCTGCTCGGCCCGGATGGCCCCGGCAAACGTGCCGTCGGGGTTGGGGGTGCGCGGCCACACGTGCCCTTTGTCCAGGTGGGTGTGGATATCGACAAAGCAGGGCCACACCTGTCCCCGCCTTAGATCTACACTCGGGATCCCCTGAGGCGGGATCCCATTGGCTGCTTGGATGTGGGCAATTCTCCCCGCCTCTATTTCCAGATCCAGCAGCACCAGGCCCTCCCGGTTAGGCGCGGCCCCTGGCACCGCATCTTTGACCACCGAGACGGGAACTTGGGCATTGAGCAGCCAGTAGTGGGCAGCGCCAGGGATCTGCAGGGTGATCCCGCAACTAGGCAAACTGGCCCACCACCTGCATGGCAAAGCTCAGCAAAATGAAGGCCAACCAGGGGGAGAAGTCCAAGCCGCCGATGGGGGGGATGAGGCCGCGGAAGAGGTTGAGATAGGGATCCGTGAGCTGGCTGAGCACCGACAGGATGGGGTTCGACCAGTTCAGTTGCGGGAACCAGCTCAGCAAAATCCGCACAATCAGCAGGGCATTGTAAATGACGATGAACTGGTAAAGGGAGCGAAACAGCAAAGACGCGGCACTGCCGTAGACCAGCCCCAGAGAGAGGCCGTCTGTCCAAGGGAGCAACAAAGGGCTGAGCATCATGGTTAGAAACAGCGAGGGAACGACTCTTCAACTCATCTCAACTTAAGCGCTGTCGGCAGAGGCAGACCTGATCCAGGAGGGCAACTCAGCCGAGCGACGAGAACACTGGCACCCCTCAGGGGAGAAAGCCAGTGCCGCCTCTAGTTTGGCATGGACAGGGATCCCCTGCTTAAGGCTTTTCCTCGACAGCGCTAGAAGATATTTCCTTGACAAGCAGTTGTGCGCGGGTGGCCTGGATCGCCTCGTTCAACTCGGCAATCTTGGCTTCGAGGGTGCGGCGGGCCTGGGCAATCCGCTCTGTTTCCTGTTCCCACTCCCTCCAGTCGCTGGAGCTGGGCACAGCCGGCTCACCCGAGACTCGGAGGCGCGGCCGCTCAGGCGGGACAGAGGTGCCGTTGAGACGGTCGGGATCGCGGCGCTGGCCTTCGGCGGATCCCTTGCTCAGTCGGGGGGCCAGCACAAAGGCGATCACCCCGCCGATGATCCCGCCCAACACAGCGCCGGCTACCACACCGGCAATGAAGTCACCTTTCTGATCTGCCACGCTTTTGTCCAGCTCACCAAACTTAAGCTATCTTCTTCTGTTCTACCTTTCCTGTCCCACTCCCGCCAGCAAATTCGGCCAGGGCTGGGGAAGTCGCCAGTGGCTGAGCCGCTCCAGGTGGGCTTGCATCTGTTCCCTCAACTCGGCCAAAGCATGTTGCAGATCGCCGGGCAGGGATCCCAGTGCCGCCTGCCAGAGGTGAGTTGGAGACAAGTCGGGGCTGACCACATGCCACAGCCGCTGTAGCTCCTCAAAGTGAAGGCGGTCATCTTCCGTAAGCGAAAGCACCAACTGGCGGCGCAGCTCGCGGGCCTCTTCCGACATCAAGTAGCGCAAACCCATTTGGGCAGTGGGGATCCAATCCAGCCCCCCATCGCTGCGGGCAATTTGGATCAAATTCTCCAGGCGGTTCCAGCGGAACTTGCCATCTTTAATCAGCACTTGCAGCAGCCGCTGGCGAATGCGGGGTGACTCATCCGTCAGCAGGCGCTTGGCCACGTAGGGATAGGCCACACCAACAATGCGAAACTGGGGATAGAGGCTAAGAGCCACCCCTTCTTGAGTAACCAAAGAGCGGATTACCAACGCAAAGTGGGAGGGTACCTGAAAGGGGTAGCGGTACATCAAATCGGAGAACTGGTCGGTGGCGGTTTTGAAGTTGAAGTTGCCCACCTCCTGGTTCAACACATCCGCCAGCACCGTCTCCAAAGCAGGGATCAGCTCTTGGCGGTTGACATCCGGCTGTAAAAAGCCCAGATGGATAAAATCGTCGATTAAGGCGTTGTAGTCGCGATCCACCAGGTGAACCAGCGCGTCCACCAGATATTCCTTCATTTCTTCGGTGAGCTGGTCCATCATGCCGAAGTCGATATAGGCCAGGCGGCCATCGGCCAGGGCAAACAGGTTGCCCGGATGGGGATCGGCGTGGAAAAAGCCGTATTCCAGCAACTGCTTCAGGCCAGCCACCACGCCGATGCGCACCAGTTGTCTGACCTCCAAGTTGGCGGCTCGAATCCGCTCCACATCGGTGAGCTTGATGCCGTCGATCCACTCCAGGGTCAACACCCGGCGGGTGCTGTAGGCCCAAAAGATGCGCGGCACATACACATTGGGATCGCCGCGAAAGTATTCGGCAAAGCGCTCGCAGTTTTGCCCTTCGTTCAGGTAGTCGATCTCCTCAAAAAGCTTGTAACCAAACTCATCCACCACCGCCGTCAAGGTGTTGCCCAGGTTCAGGGGCAGCCAGGAACCCAGCCAGGTGGAGGCCCAGCGGATGAGGTACAGATCTAGGCTCAGCCGCTCCCGCAGGTGGGGCCGCTGCACCTTGACCGCCACCCATTCGCCACTGTGCAGTTGCGCTTTGTAAACCTGGCCTAGGCTGGCCGCGGCCACCGGCTCGGAAGAGATCTGGGCGTAAATTTCGCTAATCGGACGGCCCAACTCTGACTCGATGCGGGCAAACGCCTCCTGGGAAGGAAAGCTGGGCAGTTGATCCTGCAGCTTGGTCAGCTCTTCCAAGTAGTCTTTGCGCACCAAGTCCGGTCGCGTCGAGAGGGCCTGCCCCACCTTGATGAAGGTGGGCCCCAGGTCGGTGAGCAGCTTGCGCAACTGGGCCGAGCGCTCCGCCACATTGCGCTCCGTCTGCCCCCACAGGCGATCCCAGCGCAGACAGAGGACAAACCAGAGAAAGGGCCAGAGAATGGCCAGCGCCCGACCGATCACCTGCGGCAGGCGCCAGCGGTAGTAACGAGCAATAAATTGCGGATCGTAAACTTCTAGGTCGGCAATCGAGGAAATCCTATTCAGCACGCTCAAGGGATCTCACAATCTGTTTTTAAAGCTCTCAATATTTATCGTAATCTATTGTAACGGCAAAAGCCTCTTGGTTCCTCTTCATCTTGCTTAACAGCGCCTCCTCAGCGCTCGCTGGCCAGGTTCTCGGCCAGAGCCGACCTCCCCCGATCAAATGACGGTGTTGTCCGGGATCACCGAGTCCTTGATGATGGTGACGATGCCGTTGCTGATCCAGATCCCTTCCTCTTCCCGCTGCGCTTCGCTGACGTGATCCTTGTTGAGGATGCGGACGTTGCGCCCGATGCGGGCGTTCTTGTCTACGATGGCGTTGACAATGTGGGAGTTGGCCCCGATGCCCACCGGTGGGATCCCGGCCTCCAGCTTGGCCTGGCGCTCTTCTGCCGACTCGTAGTAATCGGCCCCCATGACGAGGGTGTTTTCTATGATGGTGTTGGCTTCCAGGCGGCTGCGAATGCCGATGATGGAATTGCGAATTTGGGCATTTTTGATGATACAGCCGTCGGCGATGATGGAATTGACGATGTGGGAATCGAGAATCTTGTTGGGGGGCAAAAAGCGCGGGCGGGTGTAGATGGGCATTTCGCTGTTGAAGAAGCTAAAAGGCGGGTTGGGCTGCTGCACCAGCGACAGGTTGGCCCGATAAAAAGCCTCGATGGTGCCGATGTCTTCCCAATAGCCCTTGAAGAGGTAGGCCTGCAGATGGTACTTGCCAATGGCTGCCGGCAGCACCTCTTTGCCGAAGTCGGTGTGCTCCTTCACCTGCAGCATCTCGATGAGGGCTTCCCGCTTGAATACATAAATGCCCATCGAGGCGATGTAGGGCTTGGCCTTGGCCTCTTCCGGGCTAAGGCCGAGGGCTTGGGTATCGACCCGGCAGGCTTGCAGCAGCTCCCCTTGCGGCTTTTCCTTGAAATCGACAATGCGACCGTTCTCGCCGATCTTGAGCAGGCCAAAACCTGAGGCCACTTTTTCTTCGCAGGGGAGCACCGCCAGCGTCACATCGGCTCCGGTCTGCCGGTGATGGTGGATGAAGGGGCGGTAGTCCATGCGGTAGAGGTGATCCCCAGACAGGATGAGGAAGTCCCGCGGCTTCCAAGAGTCCATCAGCCAGAGATATTGGCGCACAGCATCGGCGGTGCCCTGAAACCAATCGGGGTTATCGGGCGTTTGTTGGGCCGCTAAAATATCCACAAAGCCGCCTGTGAAGGGGGACATGCGGTAGGTGTTGACGATGTGGCGGTTGAGGGAGGCGGAGTTGAACTGGGTGAGGACGTAGATTTTGTCGATATCGGAATTGATGCAGTTGCTAACCGGGATGTCGATGAGGCGATACTTGCCTGCCAGAGGCACAGCAGGTTTAGCACGGCGCTTGGTCAGGGGATAAAGTCGGGTGCCACGCCCACCGCCCAGGATAATCGCCAGTACATCGCGCATGGTTGTCCTCCACCAGGCTACACCCAATAGCATAGACTGCTGCGGGGGCACCTGGCCCAATCTGGCTGAGGGGAATCGGGAAACCGGAAGCAGCTGAAACAAATTCTGGGGAAGCGGATGGCACGCGTCCTGGCTTTTACCAACAATAAAGGGGGCACCGGCAAGTCCACCCTCTGCGTCCACGCGGCCCAGTTAACGGCTCAACGGGGCTACCGAGTTCTGCTCATCGATCTCACCTCCCAGGCCACCGCCAGCAGCTTTTACCTGGAAGAGGCCGGATCCCTGCCCCCCGAGGAAACAGTCTGGGCCAGCTTGCACCCGCAGCATCGATGCTCTTTGGAAGAGGTGATCTATTGCACCGACAAGGGGGTGGATGTGGCGCCCTCCCACAGCACCATGGCGGAAGTGGCGGCCCAATTGGCGGCTGCCGGCGATGCAGGGCAACACCTGTTGCAGCACCAGTTGGATCCCTTGCTGCCGGATTACGATTTTATCTTTCTCGATACGCCGGGGGAACTGAATGCCCTCACGGCCAACGCCCTGCGGGCAGCCCAGCGGGTGTTGATCCCGACCCGGCTCAACCGCGCCGATTTCTCCTGTACAGAGGTGACCCTACGCTACATTGAGACCCTGAAAGGTCAGTTGAGCCAGGCCCGTGCTGTCTTGACCATGCTGGACGACCGCTACTTGCCGGGGGGCATCTGGTCGGGATCCCATACCGGGCAATTGTATGTGCAAGCGCAACAGATTTTTGCGGATGTGCTTTCACCCGTTACCATTCCAGATAGCAGCGATTTGCGCACCGCTTTTGACTACGGCTTGACGGTCATGGACTATCGGCCTGGCTCGGTGGTGTGTCAGCGATTGGTGCAGTTTGTCGAACATGAGGTGCTCTTGTGACTGGATCGGACCGTAGCCTCTTTCCTTCTTCAGGAGAAACTTCCCGCACTCGGCGTAAGGCCAGTGCTAAAACCAGTTCAGAGCCCACCTCTGCAGAATCTACTCCCACGGGCGAGGAGCCGACAACGATGTCTTCTCAGTCTCCTACAGAACCAGCCCCAGAATCGCCAGAAATTGCAACTCTCAAAAGCCAACTGGCCGAAGCTCAACAACGCTTGCAGGACTACCAAAACAAAGTCTCTGCCTTGCAAGCTCAGCTTGAGCAAGTCACTGCCCATCGGGACGAATTGCAGAAGGCGCTGGCCCAGTTGCAGGCGGTGGCAGACGAGCGGGCCAAGACCATTCAGGAACTGCAAAGCCGCCGAGGACAAGCTCCACTCCCGGCTAGGCCCCAACCCTCCGCTTCCCCGCTGCAGGCGCAGAAGAAGATCATGAATCGGCCCATCTTCGACAATGTGTCGCCCACCGACGAAGATATGCCGCCCTACATGCTGGACTAGGCAGTGGGTACTATCCTGGATTGCACCCGAGGAAAGAAGGGTGTAGGGTTAGGGATCCCTGTCTGCTCGGTTGCCGTTCTGGTCTTCACGCTATGACTTCATCCCAGGCGAAGATGACTGTTTCTTGCGATGCCATTCCGCCCCATGGGGGCACTTTGGTTAACTGCATTGCCCCGCCCGAGCAGGCACAAGAGCTGCGCTCCAAAGCTGAACACTGCCCCATCCTCTACCTCGACGAGCGGGCTCAGTCGGATCTGGAGATGATCGCCATTGGGGGCTTTAGCCCGCTCACCGGCTTCATGGGGCGGGCAGATTACCAGTCGGTTCTGGAGACGATGCATCTGGCCAATGGCCTGGCTTGGTCGCTGCCGGTGACGCTGCCGGTTGCTGCCGAGATAGCCGCCGATCTCAAGGAAGGGCAGACCATTGCCCTGGCCAACGGCGAGGGCAGGCTCTTGGGCCTGTTGGAATTGACCGAGAAGTTCACCTACGACAAAACCCGCGAAGCGCAGCAGGTCTACCGCACCACCGATGAGCAGCATCCGGGGGTGAAGGTGCTCTACGAACAGGGATCCGTCTATTTGGCTGGCCCTGTAACTCTCTTCCAGCGGGATCCCCATCCCCTTTTCCCGGCCTACCAGATCGACCCGGCTCAGTCGCGGCAACTGTTTCGGGAAAGAGGCTGGAAAACGATCGTCGGCTTTCAAACCCGCAACCCCATCCACCGCGCCCACGAGTACATCCAGAAGTGCGCGCTGGAAATCGTGGACGGGCTGTTTCTCCACCCGCTGGTGGGGGCCACCAAAAGCGACGACATTCCCGCCGAGGTGCGCATGCGCTGCTATGAGGTGCTGATTGAAAAGTACTACCCCAAGGAGCGGGTCATTTTGGCCATCAACCCTGCGGCCATGCGCTATGCCGGCCCGCGGGAAGCCATCTTCCACGCCCTCATTCGCAAAAACTACGGCTGCACCCATTTCATTGTGGGCCGGGATCATGCCGGGGTGGGGAATTACTACGGCCCCTACGATGCCCAGCACATTTTCGATGAGTTCCGTCCTGAGGAACTGGGCATCATCCCCCTCAAGTTTGAACACGCCTTCTATTGCACCGTCACCGGCACCATGGCCACGGCCAAGACCAGCCCTAGCCAGCCCCACCAGCGCATCCACCTGTCGGGCACCAAGGTGCGGGAAATGCTGCGCCGCGGCGAGATCCCCCCGCCCGAGTTCTCCCGCCCCGAGGTGGCCCAATTGCTGGCCGAAGCCATGCGTGAGCGCGGTTCGTCGTAGCTTTTGTGATTTCTCTGAGTAGAGGCAAAAGGGTCTGCGACCAACCAGACCCTATGTATTGATAAATTTATAAAGAGACAAAAACCCCACGCCCAAAGGCATGGGGAGGATGCTGCTCTCCTAGGAAACCCTCGTCAGCAAGCTCTCAATGGGCAGCAGCAGACCTCATCCCGCCTCAAAGCGGAGTTGCTCGGGATCCACATAATAGCAGCGGGCATTGTCAACACAGATCAGCGCCCAGCCATTTTGGTCAACATCGACCAACGTATATTCGGATTGAGGGATGAAGTGGCCCTGGTGGTTGCGGGTCTCGCCTTTAACCCAAACAGTCTGACGGTTCATCTTAAAGTTCCTCCAATTTACAGTCAAAAAATCAAAAGCAGGACTCAATTTCAATGCAAGTCAGTGCAAGAAGTGTCACATCAAACAGAACTAGGATGCACCAAACCCCTCGCATCTCCTCAAAGCCCAACCAATCCATAGGCTTGGGTGTGATGCAAGCTAGCTCACAGCGGTGAATAAATACCGTCTTGCGATTTGGTAAGAGAAGTCTAGCACCAACTCTATGAGAATATTGTTAAAAGTTGCAGATTAAATTGACAAGCTCTAGATTTTTCTAAATTCTTGTTGCAAAATTGCGTCAAGCCTGCCTAATTTTCTTCAAATAGCCACTGGTGCATCTTGCTCAGGTGAGGCCAAGCGGGACGGCGCTTCCCTCCCTCTGCCAAGTTGGATTTGACCCCCTCGATCTGCTCGGGATCCCGCGCCAAGATTTGCTTGATGGTCTCCACCTGCTGGCGTACCCCCGTTTTTTTCAGCTCCAGCATCGCCAAAGTCAAGTTCAGCCGCGGCTGGGCGTCCACCGGATCCAGCTTCACGGCAGTTTGGGCGGCTTTCAGGGCTTTTTCCGCTTGCCCCTCCAAAAGATAGAGCCAAGACAGGCAAGTCCAGGCTGCTGCCGCCTTCGGGGATCCCTTACAGATAGCCTCAAAGGAAGGGATCAGCGTCTTGGCTGCTTCCCCCGCCTCGTAGCGCCGGATCCCTTCCTGAAACAATTCTTCAATGGCTGCGCTCATTGTTCTCAATTGAGCATAATGACGTATTGACAAATGTGCCGCTTTATGGGTGCAAGGCTATTCTTGCCTGCTCGCCCATCTGTTGTAGCGCACCGGTGTCGGGGAGAGGGATCCCTTCTCCTTCCGCCAGCCAGAGCCAGTACTCGATGTTGCCGGCAGGGCCGGTGATGGGCGACCAAGTATAGCCCTGCACCTGCCAGCCGCGGGCCACTGCCGCCTGCATCACCGTCTGCAGCACGCGGGCATGGATGGCCGGATCCCGCACAACTCCTTTTTTGCCCACCTGGCCTCGGCCCGCCTCAAACTGGGGCTTGACCAGCAGCAGAGCCTCCCGCGGCGACCGCAACAGCTTCCACAAAGGATCTAACACCTTGGTTAGGGAAATAAAAGAGAGATCCACCACCGCCAGATCCGCCCAGCTTGGGGTGGGCACCTCGGTTCCGTAGAGATCGGCCGGCTGCAGGTGGCGCAAGTTGGTTCGTTCTTTGAGGATCACCCGCGGGTCGGTTCGCAAAGACCAGGCCAACTGCCCATAGCCCACATCCACCCCATAGACCCGCTGGGCCCCCTGTTTGAGTAGGCAATCGGTAAAGCCCCCCGTGGAGATGCCTGCATCTAAACAAATACGGCCCTGCACCTGAACAGAGAAGGTTTGCAGCGCCCCCTGCAGCTTTTCTCCCCCTCGCGAGACAAAAGCAGGCTTGCACTGGATGTGGATTACGGGATCCCCGCTCACCCAGGCTCCAGCCTTCTCCGCCCGCACCCCATTGAGGAGAACTTCGCCTGCGAGGATGGCGCGCTGGGCCTGCTGGCGGGAAGAGAAATATCCCCGCTCCACCAACCAGCTATCCAGGCGCACCCGCTCGGCCATCTCACTACTGCTGTTAACAGCTCCTACCCGATTTTCAATTTCTCAGGATAGGAGAGCGGGATCCCTCTCGACCAGATCTGGCTTGGCGCCAGCAGAAATTGGCGGGGGATTAGCCAAAGCGTCCGCTCACGTATTCTTCCGTCTCGCGATTGACGGGAGAGTTGAAGATCTTCTCGGTGCGGTCGAACTCCACCATGCGTCCGTAGCGAACCCCTTCGTCGTCCACCTCGGTGTTAAAGAAAGCCGTGAAGTCGGACACACGCGCCGCCTGCTGCATGTTGTGGGTGACGATGATGATCGTGTAGCGACGCCCCAATTCCTTAAGCAGCTCCTCAATGCGCAGCGTGGAGATCGGATCCAGCGAGGCGCAGGGCTCGTCCATCAGGATCACTTCCGGCTGAATGGCCAAGGTGCGAGCAATGCAGAGGCGCTGCTGTTGTCCGCCGGAGAGGGAAAGACCGCTCAGCTTTAACTTATCTTTCACCTCATCCCAGAGAACGGCCTGGCGCAACGCACGCTCCACCAGCTCGTCCAGATCCCCCTGATAGCCATTGATCCGTGGCCCAAAGGCTATATTGTCGTAGATAGATTTGGGGAAGGGGTTGGGCTTCTGAAACACCAGGCCAACCCGCCGGCGCACCTCAGAGGGATCCACATCGGGGTCGTAGATATTTTTTCCGTGAAAAATGACCGAGCCTTCTACCCTTGCTCCCGGGATGAGATCGTTCATGCGGTTGAAGCAGCGCAAGATGGTGCTCTTGCCGCAGCCTGAGGGGCCAATGAAGGCTGTGATGTGATTTTTCGGGATCTTCAGGGAAACCTGCTTAACCGCTAGGTGGGAGCCGTAGTAGACGCTCAAATCCCGCGTCTCTAGTTCAACCTCCAAACGGGTGGATTTCTCAGGAGAGCCGGACTTGTCAGAGAGTGGAGAGCGCATAGGAGTACCGAAG
The DNA here is from genome assembly GCF_047502685.1 of Synechococcus sp. OH20. Lineage (NCBI taxonomy): Bacteria > Bacillati > Cyanobacteriota > Cyanophyceae > Synechococcales > Synechococcaceae > Synechococcus > Synechococcus sp. OH20. The sequence goes on from NZ_JANSIQ010000021.1 coordinate 170,519, forward strand.
GAGATAACGTCACTGCAAAGCCTAGATTGAGTTAAACCAACAGGTGAGAGGGATTAGATGGTGATGGTTTCCTGCCGACGACTGACGATGAGCCGGAAACTGACTGTGGTGATCAACACCAAAATCACCAGAGCCAAAGCCCCTCCCCAGGCGATCTTCTGCTGGTTTTCAAAAGGAACGAGGGCAAAGTTGTAGATCAACACAGCCAGTGAGGCTACTGGCTTTAACAGACCGCTGGGCCAGAGGAAGCTAAACAAAGCAGTGAAGATCAGAGGCGCTGTCTCACCCGCAGCGCGGGCAATGGCCAACGTCACCCCCGTCAGGATCACCGGCAGAGCTGCCGGCAACACCACGCGAAACACCGTCTGTACCCGCGAAGCTCCCAACGCATAGGCAGCAGCCCGCGTATCTGCCGGCACCAGGCGCAGCGCCTCTTCACAAGACAAGATAATGATGGGCAGAGTCAACACCGATAGAGCCATCCCGCCGGAAAGGGCAGAGAAGGTCTTGGTGGAGAGCACCAGCACCCCGTAGGCAAACACCCCGGCAATGATAGAGGGAACCCCCGTCAACACCTTGATGATGAAGCGCAGAAAGGAAGCTGTGGGGCTGTTTTGGCCAAACTCCGAGAGATAGATGGCAGCAAACAGTCCGATGGGGAAGGTGATGGCGATAGCAATCGACACCACAATAACCGTCCCCAGCACCGCATTGCCAAATCCCCCCACCTGATCGCCGGGAGGAGGGGGAAGTTGGGTCAGCGCTTGCCAGTTCAAACGCTCGATGCCTCTGGTGAAAACGTAGTAGAGGATGAGAACCAGCACGAAGATGGCAAAGATGCTGGAGAAAACTGTCAGCGCTGTCATTCCTACATCCAAGAAGACGCGCCGCCAGGACTTTGCTCTGCGCTTGAACAAATTGCCTTGATCTACCGCCTGAACTTGCGTCGTCATGTTCCTCTACTCCCGCGAAGCTGTCAACGCGAACTTGACACGGCGTATCATCAGCTCTGCCGCAATGTTTACTACCAGAGTGATGGCCAACAAAATCAAGGCCACATACATGAGCGCTGCCACCTGCTCAGGGCCTGCTTCTGCGAACTCGTTGGCCAACAGGGCCGGGATGTTGCTGGCAGGAGCTAGGAGCGAGACGCTAATACCGCGGGCATTGCCGATCAACATCGCCACTGCCATCGTCTCCCCCAAGGCACGTCCCAAACCCAAAACCACCGACCCCAGCATGCCGCCAATGGCCGCCGGCAGCACAACACCAAAGATGGCTTCCCAGCGAGTGGCCCCCATCGCATAGGCAGCCGCCCGCAACTCCGGCGGAACGGCCACCAGCACTTCCCTGGCAATGGCAGTGATGATGGGGATGATCATGATCCCCAAGACAACCCCTGCCGTCAGCATCCCCGGCCCCACCGGTGGCGTACTGAAAATGGGCAACCACCTGAAGTTCTGGAACAAGAACATCTGAATCGGGCGAAAGAAGGGAATGAAGATAAACAACCCCCAAATGCCGTAGACCACGCTGGGAATGGCTGCCAGCAGCTCCACCACGATGATCAAGACTGTGCGCAAAGACTTGGGCAAAAAGTCCTCGCTCAAAAAGATGGAGATGCCGAAGCTAAAAGGAACGCCCACGATCAGGGCAATCAGAGAAGTCACCAGGGTGCCGTAGATCTGGGGCCAAGCGCCGTAGTTGTTCTCAACAGGATCCCAGGTGGTGCCCCAGAGAAAGCCCAGCCCGAACTTCTGAATGGCAGGTAGCGACTGGATCCCAATCTCCAGGGCAATCCACAACAGCAGCAAAGCCGAGAAAAAGACGGCAATCCGCGTTGCCCAGATGAACAACCAGTCGCGCCGGCGCTGGAAGACGGGCCGGGGCCGAAATAGAGAACTGCTCTCCGAAAAAGTAGTAGTCATCTGCCGGGTGCGGGGTACAAACTTCTACGGAGTGATGTTTTCCAGAGCAGCCAGAGCTTTCTGCCGCGTTTCTTCCGGCAAAGGCACATAGCCCAGCGGCTCCGCGAAGGATTGCCCTTCCGTGAGGCCGTAGCGGAGAAACTCCTTGACAGCTTTGGAGGTTTCAGCTTTGGGGTAGACTTTGTAGGCCAAGATCCACGTGTAGCCCACAATGGGGTAGGAGTCTTCCCCGGCGGGATCCGGGTCAACCCCCAACAGCCGCTCGTCGAGCTTGATTTTGGCCAGCGCTGCCTGCTCCGTCTCAACTTTGGGGGTGACGAACTTGCCCGACCGGTTTTCCAGGCGAGCGATGTTCAGGTTGTTGAGCTTGGCGAAGCCGAACTCTACATAGCCGATCGCGCCAGGGATCTGCTTAATCTGCTCGGAAACGCCTTCGTTACCGCGAGCTCCCACCCCGGTTGGCCAGTTCACGGAAGAGCCACGACCCACTTTTTGCCGCCATTCCGGGCTAATGGCGTTGAGGTGGGTGGTAAAGATGTCGGTGGTGCCGCTGCCGTCGGAGCGGTGCACAACGGTAATCGGCAAATCCGGGAGAGTCACCCCTGGATTAAGGCCAGCCAGCAGCGGATCGTTCCAGTTCTTAATTTTGCCCAAGAAGATATTCACCAGCGCCAGGCGAGAGAGGCGAATTTCGGGGCCCACGCCGGGGATGTTGTAGGCTGCCACCACTGCCCCCCCCACCATCGGCACGGCCACCATGCCCTTGGGAGGGTTGGCTTCACTCTCGATCTGGCTGATCTCTTCGGGACGGGGCACACTGTCGCTGGCGCCGAAATCGACAGTGCGAGCCACAAATTGCCGCCGCCCGGCACCGCTCCCCACCGACTGATAGTTGACTTGGATGTTGGGGTTTTTCTTGCCAAATTCCTGAGCCCAAGTTTGGTAGATGGGAGCCGGGAAAGTAGCTCCAGCGCCGTTGATGGTTACGGTCTGCTGAGCAAATACCCGCTGCCAATTTGCCTGGCTGGCCACAAACCCAGCAACCGTGGCAGAGACAGACTTCAGGAAAGAACGACGTCCCAAGGAGCGCAGCATCAACATACAGAAATCTCCCAGATGAAGATGGTGTCTCGATCCAACTCTGAGTGCTCTAACCTCAGAACCTGCTCAAGCCGGGCTGATCTCAAAAAACAAGGGATCCTGTTAAAGATCCTTGCCACTCTGGTTCTTGTCGTTAATGTAATATAACGTTCATCCTTTTTGGTTAACGCGAGGTTAAAATCAGGTTATTTCTGACTACAGCTAGCCCCCCTTGTCGCTCTTTCCAGGGATCCCTTGCAGCGGAGAACACCATCGATCGAAGAAACGCGGCGCGAAGACCCCCGGATTCAAGGGCCTACGGCTGGGCTCTGGGGCCGGCTGAGTTTTCCGAGCTCTTTGGGCTGACATCAGCTTGGCAAATGCTTAGAATGAAAGGCTGTCGAGAAAATCAGTGCTTTCCTCCATGTCTAAACGCAATGTGCAAGTTGTGCTGCGCCAGGCGATCCCTGGCTTGGGCAGCCCCGGAGAGGTGGTGAGCGTCAAGCCTGGCTATGCCCGCAACTACCTTTTCCCGCGGCAGATGGCGGTGCGGCTTACACCTGGGCTTCTCAAGGAGCAGCAGATGCGCCGGGAGCAGGAAGCTGCCCGCAAATTGGCGGAGAAGCAGCAGGCGGAAAACTACAAAAAGGCTTTGGAGACCATCGGTCGCTTTGTCATCCGCAAGAAGGTAGGCGAAAACGATCTGCTTTTCGGACAGGTGACCACCAGCGACATTGCCGAGGTGGTGCTGGCTACCAGCGGCCTCGATATCGATCGCCGCAACATCCTGCTTAATGAAGAAATCAGAAAAACCGGGGTTTACCCCGTGCAGGTCAAGTTACACCCCGAAGTAACGGCTACGCTGCGCATTCAGGTCACGCCTGACTGAGAGCAGGGATCCGCGGAGAGAGGCTCTGTGGCCGGCGGGTATGCTCACTGAGCCCGTTGCTCTGAGGCGTATGGCCGAGAGGCTGGGTTGGTTTTTCTATCCTGGCTTGTGGTGATTAGCGATTACGACTTGACGGGTGGGGATCGGCTTCCGCCTCAAAACATAGAGGCTGAGGAGGAGATCCTGGGGGCTATTCTTCTCGATCCCGAGGCATTGGCGCGGGTGGTGGAGTTCCTGCGTCCCGAGATGTTTTACCTCTCGGCCCACCAGGAGATTTACCGGGCTGCCCTGCATCTGCACAGCCAAGGCCAACCCACCGATCTGATGACGGTTTCTGCCTGGCTGGCGGATCACCACCTTCTGGAGCGGGTGGGGGGGACAGGGGCAATTCGTCGTCTGCTGGAGCAAACGGTTAGCAGCGTCAACATCGACCAGTACGCCCGCCTGGTGGTGGACAAATACATGCGCCGCCAGTTGATCCAGGTGAGCAACACCCTGGCTCGTCTGGCCTACGACACCAGCCAGCCCCTGTCTCAGGTGATGGATCAGGCGGAGCAGCAGGTGTTTGGCCTCACCCAAGAGCGAGTGCAGCGCAGCCTCATCCCTGCTTCTGAGGTTTTGGTGAACATCTTCTCGGATCTGGAGGAGAAGTTCCAGAGCGGGGCTCAGATCCCTGGGATCCCGACCAAATTCATCGACCTCGACAACCTGACCCAGGGCCTGCAACGCTCGGATCTGGTGATCCTGGCCGGTCGCCCCTCGATGGGGAAAACCAGCTTGGCCCTTAATATTGCCCAAAATGTGGCCGCCTACGTCAGGCAGCCGGTGGCCATTTTCAGCCTAGAGATGTCGCGGGAGCAACTGGTGCAGCGGCTTTTGGCCAGTGAGGCCCGCATCGACAGCAGCCGCCTGCGCGCAGGGCGCATCAGCGAGCACGAGTGGCAGCGTCTGGGGCAGGCGATTGGCTTTTTGTCGCAACTGCCCCTGTTTATCGACGACACTCCCGATTGCACCGTTACGGAGATTCGCTCTAAGGCGCGGCGCTTGCAGGCGGAGCAAGGAGGAACGTTGGGGCTGGTGTTGATCGACTACTTGCAACTGATGCAGGGATCCGCCGCCGACAACCGAGTACAGGAGCTGTCGCGCATCACCCGCGGCCTCAAGGCGCTGGCCAAAGAGCTGATGGTGCCGGTGCTGGTGCTCTCTCAGCTCAGCCGGGCAGTGGAGTCGCGCTCTGATAAGCGTCCGCAACTGGCGGATTTGCGGGAATCCGGCTGCCTGGCGGGGGATACCCAGGTGATGGACGTGGATCGGGGCAAGCTCTGGCGGCTGGAACAACTGGCGGCCCTGCCAGCCTCAGCAGAACTGCCCCGCCTGCTCAGCCTCAACGGGCGCGGGCGCCTGGTGCCCCAACAGCCGGTGAAGGTGTTTTGCAGTGGCCGGCAGCCCACCTGTCTTTTGAAAACCCGCCTCAATTTCTCCATTCACGCCACCGGCAACCATCCTTTCTTGACGTCAGAGGGATGGAAACCCCTCGACGAGCTGCAACTGGAAGAGGAGGTGGCGGTGGTGGTACAGGAAGGGTTGATCTGGGATCCGGTGGTGTCGATTAGCGAGCCGGGGGAGCCCCAGCCGGTTTACGACATCGAAATGCCCCGCCACCACAACTTTGTGGCCAACGGCCTGCTGGTACACAACAGCATCGAGCAGGACGCCGATGTGGTGATGATGATCTACCGCCCGGAGTACTACGATCCCAACACCAGCGATCGCGGCATTGCCGAGGTGATCATCGCCAAGCACCGCAACGGCCCCACCGGCACCGTGCGCCTTTTGTTTGAAAGCCAGTACACCCAGTTTCGCAACTTGGCGGATCCCTATCGCTAAAGGCAAACCCGCTGGTGCCTGGTTCCTCCGGCAATTCCAAGAGCAAGGCAGGGGGGTGTTAGCTTAGGATAGCTGACAGCTTCAGCCGAGCTCGGCCACTGCCCTCTTTATCCTCTCATGTTTAAAAACGTTTTAATTGCAACCGATTGCAAAGATGGCCTGCAAAGGTTTGGCAAGTGCTTAGATGCCCTACACAGCAACGGCATTCAACGCCTTGTTTTCTTGCACAGCCTGATTTGGAAAGATGACGATATCGGCCTTCCCGAAGACCCCACCCCCAAAATAGAAACCAAGAAAGCCCAGTTTCGCCAGCTTTTGGGCACCATTCCGGAGGGGCTGGAGGCTAAGGTTTTGGTGCAGGTGGGCCAGCCGGTGGATCTGATTTTAAAAGGGATCCAAACTTACAGCTCCGACCTGCTGATCACAGGCATGGGGATCCACAACCTGCTCACCGAAAAACTGTTTGGCAGCACCACCGTGGAGCTGCTGCCTAGGTTGAACATCCCCCTGCTGGTGATGCGCCCGCAACTGCTGGCCGTCTTTACCCTCGAGGAGCTGCGCCTGCGCAGCCGCCACCTATTTCGCTCTCTCCTGGTGCCTTTTGACTTTGAGGAGCCGCGCCGGCAACTGCTCAGCCGTCTCGGCCAACTGCTGCCGGGGACTTCCCAGTGCCAATCGGTTACCCTGCTCTATGTGGTGGATCCCAGCGCCCGCCGCAACCAGGGAACGCCGGTGGAGGTGCTCAAACGCAAGGCTGAAACTGACTTGGCTCAGGTGATCGAGCCGTTGAGCGAGCAGGTGCAGCCGCTGCAGGTGCGGGCCCTGGTACGGGTGGGATCGCCGCTGCAGGAGATCCTGGCCACCGCTGCTGCCGAGGACGTAACTGCCATCGCCACCGCCTCTCCGCGGGTGGGCAGCTTTTGGGAGTGGTCGGTTCGCAGCCTCACCGGCGAGATCCTGCGGCAAAGTTGGCATCCGGTGTTGTTTTTCCCGCGCGGGTCTTTGGCCCAGTAGAGCTGCTCAATCCTTTTTCTATGCCCCTTTCCTCTGACCAAACCTTGCGAGAACTGTTGCAGGCGGTGGCTCAAGGGAGGCTCTCTCCCGAACAAGCCCTGCAAGCCTGTCGCTTTTTGCCCTTCGAGACGGTGGGGGACTTCGCCCGCGTGGATCACCACCGCCCCTTGCGCACGGGCTTTCCCGAAGCGGTGTGGGGGCCGGGCAAAACCCCTGAGCAAATTGCCCAGATCCTGGAACGGCTGCACCAGCAGGGATCCCTGGCTTTGGCCACCCGCGTCGATCCCTCGGTCTATGCCCAGATCCGCTGCCGCTTGCCCCAGGCGCAGTATTCTCCAGTGGCCCGCCTGTGCTGGATCCCGGCCCAGCAGACCATCCGCCGTCCCGGCCAGATTAGCGTGATCTCCGCCGGCACCGCCGATGTGCCGGTGGCCGAAGAGGCCGCTCTCACCGCCGAGCTTTGCGGGTTTGCGGTCAAGCGCCTCTGGGATGTGGGGGTGGCCGGGATCCATCGCCTGTTGCACCACCGCGCCGCCCTGGAAGCCGATGTGCTGATCGTGGTGGCGGGCATGGAAGGGGCCTTGGCCAGCGTGGTAGCCGGCCTGGCGGACTGTCCGGTAATCGCCGTGCCCACCAGCATCGGCTACGGGGCCAGCTTCCAAGGTTTGGCTGCCCTGCTGACCATGCTTAACTCTTGTGCGGCGGGGGTGGGAGTGGTGAACATCGACAATGGCTTTGGGGCGGCCATTTTGGCAGGCCAGATCCTACGCTGTGGACAACGGCTGGCGGCGCGATTGCCTTCGCCTGCCCCCCCCTGAGGAGAGAGAAGGTTAAGAAATGTAAAACGATCCTGAGCCGGACAAGCTATACTCGGGCCATGCTGGGGTTTTGGATTTCTCCGCTGGGAGGCTGTTGCCAAGAATTGAGGGATGGATCCCTTCTCCAGGTATCTTTTGTCAGGTGTCTTTGGGGCGCTTCCTCAACGACAAAGACCCTAAAAATCTCCTGGAAGGGGTTGTCGATAGATCTGCGATAGCGGTCTGGGGTTAGCTGCACTGAACGAACGATTTTTTACCGGGTTACATGAAGCTTGCTGCTATGTCAATTGAGGCAATAGATACCACTGTGGCTTTTGTTCAAGGGATAATTCAGTCCTTCACTTGGACAGATCTCTTTTTGGTGGTGGCTCTGGTGTTTTTGGAAGCGGCCCTCTCCGCCGATAACGCCGTTGCCCTGGCGGCTTTGGTCAAGCATTTGCCCACTCCTCAGCAACAAAATCGCGCTTTGCGCTGGGGCATTATCGGTGCCTATGGTTTTCGCATCGCCATTGTGTTTGCAGCGGTTTGGCTGGTGGAGTATCCGCCCGCTCAGTTTCTCGGGGCCTGTTACCTGCTCTGGCTGGCCTGGCAGCATTTTTGCGGGGAAGAAGAAGGATCCGAGCAAGACATCACCCGCCAGGCTAATTTTTGGCAAACCCTGGTGATGGTAGAGCTAACGGATCTAGTCTTTTCTTTCGACAGCATCGCCGCTTCGGTGGGCGTCTCCCGCAAGGCTTGGGTGATCATCCTCGGCGGCATTCTCGGCATCACCTTGATGCGCTACATGGCCTCTTTGTTTTTGCGCTGGCTGGATGAGTTTTCCCGCCTAGAAGATGCTGCCTTTGCCATCATCGCCCTGGTGGGAAGCCTCATGCTGCTGGAGGTGTTTTTCCCCCAAGTTGAGCTCCCGGAATGGGGGATGGTGGTGGCTGTGCTGCCTTTGTTTGTCTGGGGCTTTTCGCAGCGTACAAGCTCCTGCGCGGCAGCCGATGAACAGCCGCAGCCGACCCTGGCCGATCTCAGAGAGTTGCACCCGACCGAAGGGATCCCTGCCAGCCTAGCTCCCCTGCCTGAGGCCGAGCCTGCTCCCGAGCTACAGCCGGACTAAGGGGCCTCACGGACAGCTTGTTCCGGATCCCTGGACCTGGGAGGTCTGGTGGCTAAGAGACGAAGGCTGGCAGGTGCTCCGTAGCCTTGGCTGCTGGAGGCAACAGCAGCAAGTTGTTCGCGTAGTGCGACGGCTCTTAAACTAGCAATGGAACGCAAGCCACGGGAGGGAGGCACCCTGATCTTGCAGCTCTGCTGGAAGTGTTGGGCGAAGTACTTCAGAAAGGACATTGGCACCAGCATAAACGGCCAACAGCAGCCGCCGGCGGAGAGTCCCCAACCCCAGTCTGGAGCGGGGAAGGGAGATCCCGTACCCTTGGTGGAGCTACGGCAGGTCTCCAAGCGCTTTGGCTCGACGGTGGTGCTTGACCACGTGGATCTGAAGGTGTACCGGGGTGAGGCCGTGGGGCTGGTAGGGCCTTCCGGCACCGGCAAATCGACCTTGCTGCGCATTATTGCCGGCCTAACGGAGCCGGACGCCGGCGAGGTGCTCTGGTGCGGGATCCCGTTGTCGGAAATTCAAGCCCAACGCGCCACTCCCCCTTTGCGAGTGGGGATGGTGTTTCAGCAGGCGGCCCTCTTCGACTCGCTGACGGTGGAGGAAAACGTCGGGTTTTTGCTCTACGAGCACTCGCGGCTGCCGCGGGCACGCATTCGGGAGCTGGTGGCAGCCAAGCTGGAAGCAGTGGGGCTGGCGGGTAAGGAGAACAGCCTGCCGGAGGAGCTCTCGGGGGGGATGCGCAAACGGGCCAGCTTCGCCCGCGCCATTATGGAGGATCCTTCTCTGCCCCAGGACGAGCCGCAACTGCTGCTCTACGACGAGCCCACGGCGGGCCTGGATCCCATTGCTTCCACAGTGATTGAAGACCTCATCCGGGATCTGCAGCAGGTGAAAAAAGCTTGCGAGAGCTACATTGTGGTGACCCACCAGCACAGCACCATCTACCGCGCCACCGACCGCATCGTGCTCTTGGCCCAGGGGCGGGTGCAGTGGGAGGGATCCGTGCAGCAGATCGAAACGTGCGACAACCCCTTTGTGCGGCAATTTTTCAGCGGTAGCGTAGAAGGGCCGATTCAAGTGGCAGGGCAGGTGTGATGCGTTCGCGAGCAATCCGAGAAGGGGCGGTGGGCCTGTTGATCCTGGCAGGGGTGCTGGGCTTTGCCGGGCTGTTTTTGTGGATCTACAACTTGCGCTTCGGCAGCCGCGGCTTCCAGTTTACCGTCACCTATCCCAACGTATCTGGCCTGGCGGAAGGCTCCAGCGTGCGGCTGCGGGGAGTAGCCGTGGGGCGGGTGGAGCGGATTTTGCCCCAGGCGGCCCGAGTGGAGGTGCAGGTGGCCATCGACCAGCCGCTGGCCATCCCCCGCGACGCCCTGTTTGTAACCACCCAGACAGGGTTGGTGGGGGAGACGGTGATGGATATCCTGCCCCAGACGGCTGTGCAGCTAACAGGATCTCCCTTGGCGCCCGATTGCGACCGCAGCCAGATCATCTGCGATGGGGATAGGGTGGAGGGCACGCCGGGCGTGGACTTCGGCCAGTTGCTGGTTCAGGTGGATCGGCTGGTAACGCGCATCAACAACGACGAGTTCTTCGCTACCCTCAACGCCACCCTAGAAGGGATCACCCGCGTCGCCAACAGCGTGGCCGATCTCTCAGAAACTGTAAAAGAGCAAGTAGCTGCCCTGCGCACCGAAGATCTGGACTTGTCGCAATTTACCTCGGCTGCCACGGCTATCCAAGACGCGGCTGGGGCTGTGAGAGGAACGGCCCGCAGTTTTCAAGCGGCTGCCGATCAGTTCACCCTTCTGGTGGAACAGAACCGCACCTCTCTCCGTGCCGCCCTGGAGAACATCCAGCAGGTGAGTGCCGATTTGCAGGCCATGTCGAGCGCAGTTCGCCCGCTGCTGACGGATCCGCAGCTGCAGGCGGATGTGCGCCAGATCCTGGCCGAGGTGCGAGCGGCGGCGGAGAACGTGTCCCAAGCTACCGAAGACCTGCAGCAGATTGCCGCCAACCTCAACGATCCGGGCACCCTGGCGACCTTGCGCCAAACCCTGGACTCGGCCCGCATCACCTTCCAAAACGCGCAAAAGATCACCGCCGATATCGACGAGCTGACGGGGGATCCCCAATTTCGCCGCGGCCTGCGAGAGCTGGTGCTGGGGCTGAGCAACTTGGTCTCCAGCGCCCCTAAGGCCTCCGGCCCGCTTACGCGAACAGAAGACGGGATCCAGCCTGCTGCAGCCCAAGAGTATCGCTTCCGTTTTGCGCCCGTTTCTTTTGCCCTGGCCCTTGAGGAGCAGCAGCCCGTTCCCTAGGAGGAAGCCAGGATCCCTGCCGAGGTCTGCTCCCGCAGCGGCGGCAAAAGCCATTGAAGGGATCCGGAAGCTGGGGTAGGCTTTGCGGATAGGGTGCTTTGCACCGCTGGCGTGGCTGAGGTTGAGGTGTGAGGAATGTGTGGCATTGTCGGCTATGTGGGCTTTCAGTGGGCGGCTCCCATCCTCTTGGAGGGCCTGCGCACTTTGGAATATCGGGGCTATGATTCTGCCGGCATTGCCACGGTGGATCCAGAAGAGGGCTTGAGGATCGTGCGGGCCACCGGCAAGCTGCACAACCTGCTGGTGAAGCTTACCGCCAACATGCCCACGGCCAAGGTGGGGATTGGCCACACCCGCTGGGCCACCCACGGCGGTGTTAGCGAAGAAAATGCTCACCCCCACTGCGACGCGCGCGGGCGCATCGTGGTTATCCAAAACGGCATTGTGGAGAACTACCTGGAGCTGAAGGAAGAGCTGCTGCGGCGAGGGGTTGGCTTTCGCTCCCAAACCGATACCGAAGTCATCGCCCAACTGCTGGGCCTCTACACCGAGGAGCTGGGCTGCTTCGAAACGGCCTTTGGCAAAGTCATGGGGCAACTGCGGGGGGGAAATGCCGTGGTGGCTTTGGATCGGGAGGCGCCGGATCGGTTGATTGCCGCCCGCCTGGGCAACGCCGGCGCTGTGGTCGTCGGCGAAGGGGAGGGGGAGAACTTCGTTGCCTCGGATCTGCCCGCCATTGTCCGCCACACCCGCAGGGTGGTGTTTCTGGAAGATGGGGAGATGGCCATCCTCACCGACTCCAGCGTGCGCTACCTGCGCATCACTGGCGAGGAGCTGCGCAAAACCCCCCTCACGGTGGCCTGGGATCCCGTCTCGGCGGCCAAGGGGGGCTACAAGCACTTCATGCAAAAGGAGATCTATGAGCAGCCGCGCACTACCACCGATACGCTGCGGGGGCGGGTGGATCTGGAAGGGGGGCGGGTGACTCTAGAGGAGCTGGTGCTAACAGAGGCGCAACTGGCCCAGACGGAGCAGATTCATGCCGTGGCCTGCGGCACCGCCTGGCACGCCTGCCTGGTGCTCAAGTACTTTATCGAGAGCCTGGCCCGCATCCCGGTGCAGGTGGATCATGCCTCCGAGTTTCGCTACCGCCAGCCGGTGCTGCGCCCCCACAGCCTGCTTGTGGCCCTCACCCAGTCGGGCGAGACCGTCGATACGCTGGCGGCCATGAGCGAGGCCCGCGCCCAAGGGATCCCCACCCTGGCCATCGTCAACGCCATCGGATCCCAAGCCACGCGCCTGGCGGATGCCGGAGTTCTCTACATTCACGCCGGGCCGGAGATCGCCGTCGCTTCCACCAAGGTATTTACCGGCATGCTGGTGGCAGGATACCTGCTGGCCCTGCAACTGGCCCAGGCCAAAGGGATCCTCAGCCCGACCCAGATCCGATCCCACCTGCAAGCTTTGATCGAGCTGCCGGGCAAGATCAGCCTGCTTCTGAAAGACGTTGCCCTCTACGACCACCTGGCGGAACAGTACCATCACGTCACCGACATGCTCTACCTAGGCCGCTGGGTCAACGCCCCCATAGCCCTGGAGGGAGCCTTGAAAATGAAAGAGGTCAGCTACATCCACGCGGAGGGCTACCCGGCAGGGGAGATGAAGCACGGCCCCATCGCCCTCATCGACGAGCGCATGCCGGTGGTGTGTATTGCCACCCGCGATCCCGTCTACGAGAAGATGCTCTCCAACATCGAACAGGTACAGGCGCGGGGAGGGCGGGTGATTGCCCTGATCAACCCAGAAGATACCCAGGTGCGGGAGAAGGCCGACCACGTCATCGAGGTGCCCAGCACCACACCCCTGTTGTCGGCAGTTTTAAATGTCATCCCCCTGCAGTTGTTTGCCTACGCCATGGCGCTGCGCCGGGGGGCCGATGTGGATCAACCCCGCAACCTGGCCAAGTCGGTAACTGTGGAGTAGCGGCTGCCGACCTTGTCACCGCCGGCCTCTGGCTTTTGTAAAATCGGGCAGATCACGTCATCCTCGGCTGGAGATCCCGCTGGGATCCGCCAATCGGAGAGGAGGCTTTCAATTTGGCCTTTTAGAGCTTGCAACTCCGCCATCCGCTCTTCGATCTGACGCAGCTTCTCCTGCAGGTGTTGGCGGATCTCCGGGCAGGGCTGTTCCCCCTGGTCGTACACCTGCAGGATCTGGCCAATTTCTTCCAGGCTTAGCCCCAGGCTTTGGCAGCGGCGAATGAAAGCCAGCCGTCCCAGCACTGCCGGATGGAAGAGGCGATAGCTGGACTCCGACCGCTGCACCGTTGGCTTCAGCAGGCCCAGCGACTCGTAGTAGCGCACCGTGCGCACCGGTAAGCCCGCCGCTGCTGCCACCTGGCCAATCTTCAAGCTGGCCGACGCGCTAAAGGACTCCGTCTCGCTGACGCGAACGGCAATTGCAGGACTGAACATAGCACCACCAGCTCCCCAGAAGCTTCAGCTTAACAAAGCCAGCCCCGTAGCCGGATCCCCTGCCGAGACCAAATTGGCTCCTGCTGAGAGAGGCGGGAATACCTCAGCTTTTGCTGCCCATCTCGGCGGCTTGGATCAAGGCTCTGGCCCGCTGCTGATCCAACTTGGCCTGCAAACGCTCCTGCTTGTCGCTGCTGGTATTCAAAACTTGGCTCGCTTCGTCCAAGAGGGCCTGAGCTGCGGCCTTGTCCACTTTTTCTCCCCGCTCGGCGCGGTTAACCAGAACGGTTACCTCGTTATTTTCCACTTCCGCAAATCCGCCCATCACGGCAATGGCCGACCACTTGCCACCGGCCTTGACCCGCATGACTCCATTGCCGATAGCAGTTAAGAGGGGAGCATGGTTGGTGAGGATGCCCAATTGACCTGAGGTGGCAGGGAGGATCACTTCCTCAGCGGGGGCATCCCAAACGATGCGGTCGGGAGTAATCACGCGAACCATCAGCGTCACGGCAGATCTCCTAGAGGCTTGAGCTGGACATCCTTAGATCCTACTGGATCACATCGACACTCCCGCCGACTTCGGTCGGGGGATCCCTGCGCAGCCCAAGACCGTTCGCGAAGCGGGACGATGTCCCCCCCCTGTAACGGCATAGTGAGCGAGACTTAACCTAGGCATAACCTTGCCTTTACTTCAGTCGGGAAGGCAAGCGGTATGGTGTTGTCGGGAACACCTGTCTCTTGCCGTGAACTCAGCACTGATGGCCAACCCCGCTGCTGTGGGTTCGCAGGAGAAAGCCCAACGACCAGTGTGCTCAGTTTGCTCTAGCGGAGCCAGTTTATGCCTGAAACGATGCCCGGCCATTTTGCTGCCGGCCTGCCTACACGGGAGCGTCAACTACTAGAAGATCTCTACCGAGGCCGCAGCTTATCTCCCTACAGTCCTGGACAGGTTATCCCTTTGTTTGCGGATGAATGGGTGATCGTCTGTCGGGGCGTGGTACAGTTGACGACTCTCTATCCCAATGGTGGCGAGGCGCTGTTGGGATTTGCCGGCCCCTCCATGCCGCTGGGATCCCCGCTGACGATGTTGGATCCCTACCAGGCCAAGGCATTGACGGCGGTTGACGTGTTGCGGCTGTCGGCAGCCGAGGTGGAAGCCTCAGCAACCCTGAGCCAAGGGCTGCTCAAGCAGGTGGTGCGGCGGCTGCGCCAAACCGAAGCGCTGCTGGCCCTAGCCGGGCGGCGGCGGGTGGAAGAGCGGCTGCGCCAGTTGCTCTCCCTATTGGCGGTGGAGTTGGGATCCCCGGTGGCGACGGGGGTGCGCCTGCAGGTGCGCCTTACCCACCAAGACTTGGCCAATGCCATCGGCACCACCCGCGTCACCATCACCCGTCTTTTGAACCGTTTCCGCCAGCAAGGCTGGATCGCGGTGGACAAGAACCGCCACCTGGTTATCAAGCTTGGGCACGCCTCTTGACAGCCCCAAAGGGCAAGGATTCTCCCAGCCTCATCGCCTTAGGGTTACTGGTTCCACCACAGCACATACTGTTCGGAAGAGCGCGGGGCTTCCTGCCGATTTGCTAAGGCCAGCTCAACCCAGAGTTTGGTCGGCTGGCCCAGCGCTTCAAGCATCCACCACTTCAAACGCCCACAGCCCCCGCTCGGCAGGGATCCGATGCAACCGGCCTTGAGGAAAGCGCCGCTGCAGCGCTGCCCCTTGCTGATCCCATATCCCCTGGTTCAGGAACAGGGTAAACGGCGGCTGTAGGTCTTGGGTGGGCAACGCCTCAGGGGAAAAGACCTGCACCTGCTGTCCCGGCCCGGCAAAAAATTGGATCCAACTCTGCCAATAGATAGGCTCTCCCCAACTGAAATAGGGGTAGGCGGCGCTGGCTGCCAGGTAAAAGCGGTGGTCGGGATCCCCTTGTCGGGCCGCCACGTAGCGCCCGGTAGCTCCCACATCGTTGCCCTGGATCCAGCCCTTGTGAACAAAATCCCCAAAAATCGCCAAGTTCCATCCCCCGATCACCAGGATCGCCCCCGCCATCGCCACTGCCGGCAGCCACTTCCTCCCTGAGGATCCCCAACGTCCCAGGAGAGCTACCAGCGCCTGGATCCCTTCCAAGGTTAGGTAGGCTACAAAGGGCAGGATCACCAGCAGGCGGGTATAGTTGGGGGCTTTGGTGATGGCCAAGCTAAACAGCAGATAGAGAAATAGGAAACTGCCCATACAAAGCCAGTCGTGGGGTTGGCTGCGCCCCTTCCAGAGGCGGTAGAGGCCGGATCCCAAGCCCAGCCAGAGCAAAACCCCCGTCAGCGGATCCACAAAGGCATGGCCATAGTTGGGGTAGATATAGCCCCGGTCGTGCTGGCCGGGGTCGTTAAACATGCTCAGGCCGTTGCGGATGTTGCGCCACACCGCCTCGGCTGGTGTAGCCGCATTGACCCACATCTGCTGCAGCGCCCGCCCTTCCGGGAAAAAGAGAAATTGCTGGCGGGCATACTCGGTGCTGGCCGGCGGAGAAGTAGCCGTGGCCACCAAGATAGGTGCGGCCACCAGAAAAAAACCCAGCGCCGCCGGCAGCGTCAGCTTGGCCAGGGCCCAAACGGGGTTGACCTGCTTATTCCCCTCCTGCAGATCCTCCCGGCCCAGGAGCAGGTAGAGGCCGCCAAACAGCAACCCCAGCAGGATGACCACCCGCCCCGGCAGATAGCCATAGAGGGAGAAGGCCGCTGCCCCTCCCCCCAAATACAAAAGCAGGGGATTTTTTTCCCGCACGCCCTTTAAGATCAAGGCTAGAGCTGCACACTCCACCAGCACAATCAGATTCTCTCGCATCGCCATGCGGCTGATGCCCAGCAGAGCGTGGTTGGATCCCAAGAGGATCGCCCCCGCCAAGGCCAGCCGGGATCTCCAGAAGGCGCGAAAAAACCCGTAGGCCACCAGGGTGGTGATCACCCCGAAGGCGGCATGCACGGTGCGCACATTCACCAGCGTGACTCCCCCCATCAGCCGCGTCAGGCCGCCGAAGAGGCTGAACATAAAGCGGGGAAAATAGAAATACTCCGGCATCAGCCCAAAGATATCGGGGTAGCGCACTCCTGAGGCCCGCCGCGCCATGGAGGTGATGACAATCTCGTCGGTGTTGATTTGAAAAGGGATGTTGGCCAGGTCGTAGAGGTAGATGGGGGCGAAGACCAGCGCCAGCAGCCCCAGGTGCAGCAGCTCCTGACGCCAGCGCAGCCGCGTCGGATCCCAAGGGAGCTGAGCCGGAGGAAACTGGGCCACATACAGCCCCACCAGCAGGATGCTTAGCAGCCAGATACCCATCTGCAGCACGTGGTAGCCAAACACCCCGTACCAGAGGGTCAGGGCTATGCCCAAGCCCAGGCCGGATCCCAGCAGAGCCGGACGCCGGGAAGTTGCCAGCGTATCCCAAACCGCCATAGATTGGAATGAGGAACCGAATCTTTCCCAGCCTATCAGGCACCTGGCGGCGTTCGATCCCTCGCCCCCGGCCCCTCTCTATGCAGTATCAATAACCCCGCATCGGCTCCGTCTCTCGCTCCAGTTCCGGCTCCATGAAGTTGGACGGGTCGTAAAGGAAGCGGTTGACCTCGTCTTCAAGGCGGTAGATCTCAAAAGGCTGCAATTGCTTGCCAGTTCGCAGGGCCAGCAGGTAGCCATCCACCAGCAGGCGCAGTTCATCGGTGCGCCGATAGCCGCGATGCCAACTGTCCACCAGCGCGTCGGTCAAAGCCTGATAATGCCGGATCAACTTCGGGTCTTGCAACATGGTGTTCCCTTGCCCTGCTTGTTTCTATCCTAACTTTTGATATCTGTTTGTGATCAGGAGTTGCGAAGGGATGGGAAGCTGTAGGGTCTTAAGCTTTTACTCCCCCCAACTCCCCTCGACAATGGGAAGGTGCAGCCGTGAGGGGGTGTCGCCGCCGCTGTGAAGAGCAAGGGTGAGAATGCGGGCCTCAATGAGCCGCTCTTCCCGCATCCCCGTACCTGTATTGACGGAATAGGCCGGGAAACAGGCCGCACTGAGGCTGAGACGCAGGGCGTGGCCGCGGGGAATGCGGATGCAGGCGGGCTGACAGGGGATTGAGATGGGGGCATTGGGCTGGGGATCCCGCAGACGGCGGTAGCCCTGGGAAAAGTTGTACACCTGGCCGTCCGGCCTGACCACGGAGAGCACGGCACAGAGATCAAAGCTGGGGCTGTCGGCTTCGACGTAGAGCTCTGCCGTGATATCCCCCGCCAGGAGGAGGTCGGTTTCCAGAGGGGGAGTGGTGTAGGTGAGAACATCGGTGCGGCAGTCGAGGGCAGAGCGCTCTTGCGGCCCGGCAGGATAAACCAGGTGACCCCCCAAAGCCGGCACCGGTCGCCAGGGATCGTGAACAAAAGTATCCGACTGTTGCCTCAGTGGGGGTTCCGGGCGGAGGGATCCCTCAAGTTCGGAGAGGGCAGCCAGGCCGGTGCTGTGCAGGTAAAAAGCTTTTGGCTCCGGGGTGGGCCAGGCCTCTAAGCTGCGCCAGCGGTTGGCTCCCATCTCGAATAGGCGCACCGGCAGCTCCTGGAGGATCCCGGTGTCCTTGCCTTTGAGGAACTGGTCAAACCAGCGCACCTGCAGCCGATCGATGGGGCTGACGGCCTCGGGGCCAAAGTCCAGCGCCCCCACCCTGCGCCCCCACGGCAGGTGGGCCCAAGGGCCGATGATCAGGTGTTGCGGGTTTTGGCTGCGGGCACTCATCTCCCTGTAGAGGCGTAGGCTGCCACTCAGATAGCTGTCAAACCAGCCGCCAATGTGCAACATCGGCAGATCCACCACCTCTAGCCGAGGGGAGAGCTGGCGCCAGTAGTCGTCGGGTTCGCTGTGCTCCAGCCAGTCGAAGTAGTAGGACTGGGGCGCGTATTGCTGCAGCACGCCCGGCTTGAGGGGGATGGGATCGTAGAGGGGCAAGTTGCGGGAGGCTTTGAAGAGGGCCTGGTAAGCGTTGGCCTCTCCCCGCCGGCGGGCTCCCTCAGCTTCCAGTTGCAGCGCCCAACTGAGGTTGTTGGAGAAGGCAAAGGCTCCCCCCGGGTAGGCGGCATCGGCGTAGAGATCGTAGGGCAACATCGCCGGGCAGATGGCCTTCAAGGCGCTGGGACGGCTGGAGGCGGCATAGAGTTGGGTCATGCCCTGGTAAGAAAAGCCGTACATGCCCACCACACCGTTGCTCCCTGGCAAAGCAGCCGCCCAGTTGACCGCGTCAAACCCATCCTCGGCTTCGTGGCGGAAGGGGTAGAAGGAGCCCTTGGAGGTGCCCCGTCCCCGCACATCCTGGATGACCACGATATAGCCATGGGCCGCATACCAGCGCGGATGGGCGTACACCACCGTCGAGGCAATGGCCCGCCCGTAGGGCTGCCGCATCAGCAAGACCGGGTAGCTCCCCCCGCCTTCTGGGCGATAGACATCCGCATCCAGTTGGATCCCGTCGCGGGTGAACATGGAAACGGTTTCCCGGGGACGCACAAGCAGCATGGTTGGGTAAGGTCAGCGAAATTTGCCGAAGAACTAGGCACAGGGATCCCTGGAGAGCTCTTCGATAGAAAATTCCGGGAGATAGAAGCATTTTAACGTAAGGTGCGGAATTCCCCACCGTCTATACGGTGGGGATGGATAGCA